>VGDZ01000004.1 GCA_016869515.1 Alphaproteobacteria bacterium
TGGTGCTGGCGCAGGCGGCGCAGCTGCAGGGCGACGAGGCCGCCGCCGGGCGGCACTACCGCGCCCTGGCCGAGGCGCCGGAGACCGCCTTCCTCGGCCGTCGCGGGCTGATCGCGCAGGCCGTGCGCGGCGGCGACCAGGAGGCGGCGCTGACCGAAGCGCGCGAGGCGCAGCGCCTGGAACCGAAATCGCCTTGGCTTTTGGAGACCTTGTTCCGGCTGCAGGGCCAGGCCGGACAGTGGAGCGGCGCCGAGCGCACGCTCGATGCCATGCTCGGCGCCCATCAGTTGGGCGCCGGCGCCGGGCGCCGCCAGCAGGCGGTGGTGCTGCTGGCCCAGGCGCTGGCGGCCGAGGACAAGGGCGATCGAGCGCGTGGTCTGTCGCTGGCCGAGGAGGCGACGCGGTTGGCGCCAGAATTGGCGGCGGCCTGGATCGCGGCGGCGCGGCTGGCGCTGGCGCGCGGCAAGCGGCGGCGCGCGCGCAAGACCATCGAGCGCGGCTGGCTGTCCCAGCCGCATCCCGAACTGGCCCGGCTGTGGAGCGGGCTGGCGGAAAACGAAAAGCCCGCACCGGCATTGGCCCGGGTGCGGGCTTTGGCGGCGCTCCATCCGGAGCACCTGGAGAGTCGATTGATGGTGGCGGCGGCGGCGATCGCGGCGCGGGAATTCCGCCTGGCGCGCGATCAGCTGGACGCGGTCGCGGCCGGCGGTCCGGCGCGCGTGCTAAGACTGTTGGCCGAACTCGATCGCGCCGAACTGGGCGAGGCGGCGGCGGGAGACGCCTTGCGTCGCGCCGAGAGTGCGCCGGCCGATGCCGATTGGGTCTGCCGCGCCTGCGGCCATGCCGCCGGGGGCTGGCTGGCGACCTGCCCGGCCTGCGGCGGATTCGATTCCATCGATTGGGCGCGACCCGCGCGCTCTGCCGAAACTGCTTTGGCTCAGGCTTCTTAGGAGTTGACCGGTATGACCGACGACGAGTTGAACCGCTTTCTCGACGCCGAATTCGCCGAGATCGCGCAGGTTGCGGCGGCGACGCGGGCGGCGGTGGCCGAGCCCTTCCGGCGGCTGGTAAGGGCCTCGGTCGCGGCGCTGAACGCGGGCGGCAAGCTGATGTTCTTCGGCAATGGCGGCAGCGCCAGCGATTCGATGCACCTGGCGACCGAGTTCAGCGTGCGCTTCATCAAGGACCGCCGCGCCCTGGCGGCGATGGCGCTGACCGCGGATTCGGCGGCGATCACCGCCATCGGCAACGATTTCGGCTACGAGCAGCTGTTCGCCCGCCAGATCGAGGCGCTGGGGCGGAAGGGCGACGTCGCCATTGCGCTGTCGACCTCGGGCGTCAGCCCCAACGTGTTGGCCGGTCTGCGCCAGGCCAAGGCCATGGGCATCGTCCCGGCCGGCTTCGGCGGCAAGGGCGGCGGCAAGATGAAGGCGCTGGCCGATCCCTTCCTGCTGGTGCCGTCTTCGACCACGGCCCGCATCCAGGAGATGCACATCGCGCTCGGCCAGATGCTGTGTGGCGCGATCGAGCGCGAGCTAGGCCTGCCGTGAGGCGCGCCAGCGCATCCACGCCCAGGTCAAGGCATAGCCCGCCAAGGCACCGGCCGCCGGCATGATCGGCATGCGGAAGCGGCCCTGGAACGTCAGCGCCGCGATTGCTGTCATCATCGCGCAGAACACGAACAGCAGGACGCCGTTCCAGCGGCCGGATCCGGTTGCATGCGTCATCAACAGCAATCCGCCGGCAATCCCGGCCAGGACGATGCCGGCGTTGAAGGCCTTGACGAATATTCCGTAGAGCAGTGTCGACAGCATGCCGCGGGCAATGGTTTCCTTGACCATTGCCCAGCGCGCCTCGAGGCCGCGGGCGCGGCCGGCGGTCTCGAAAGTCGCCGTGCTGAAGCGATTGGAGACATCGAGCGTCGCCTTCAACCGGGCGGGGCCGGCGAAAACCTCGGTTCCTTCCCAGGCATGGGAGAGGAAGAGATCGGGAATATTGCGCAGAGTATTGACGATAACCGTGTCCGGGTGCTTACGGATGTAATCCAAGGCGAAATCACGCCGCAGGCGCTCGATTTCGATCGCGTCGGCAGCACGCTTCCAGGCATCGGTGGCTTGCAGTTCGGCGACGAGCTTGTTGCGGGCGGCGGCGATCGAAATGCCCTCGTTTCGGGCCATGATTTCGGGCGCCATGAAAGTAATGAAATGCGAGCTGGTCATGCCGACCAGGCGCGGGTCCTTCATGACCACCGTGTTGCGCAGCAACCAGCCGCCGACCAGCAATGCCTGCACGGCGAGAAAGACGCCGACCATGGCGGCCAGCCGACTTTTCGTCTCATAGTGCCATGCCGCCACGACCAGCGCCGCCATCACCGGCAGCCACAAGTAGATGCCATGGGCGCGGGTCAGCGCCGCAAGCGCCGTCAACGCCGAGCACGTCGCGATCATGCCGAGACGACGATCGCCATCGACGATCCGCGCCGCTGCCACCAGAGCCGCCGCCACGAGGGTCACGAACAAGGCGTCCGAGGCGTTGCTGGCCGAGGTGACCCACTGGATCGGATCGAGCGCAACGGCGAGCGCCGCCAACCAGCCTGAGGCCGCGCCCCATCTGCGGCCGAGCAGGTAGGCGAGACCGACCGTGACCGCCAGCAGCGCCGCATTGATCATCACGCCGGTCGCAGGGCGCTCGCCCAGCATCGCATAGGCTGCAGCCAAGACAGCCGGGTAGAGCGGAACTCGCAAATGACTCGGCGCGATCGGCGGTTCGCGATTCTCGGAATGGACGCCATGATGCAGCAAATTGACTGCGACGTCGTGATAGTATTGCTCGGCCCGAAAGCCGTCCGGCATGGCCGCCAAGAGCAAATGGCAGAAATAGGCCAGAAAGACCGCGAAGCCTACCCACAGCAGAAGAAAGACGCGGTCCGATTTCGAGAGCCCGGTCAAGCTCATCGAGTCGTGCCTCCTCGAACGAGCGAGATCACCATCGCAATGTTCAATTTGCCGCCCGCCGCTTGCGAAGTACATAGAGGCGGCTGTCGCCGATCGCAATCAGGACGTAGAGGCGGGCAAGCAGCGGCAAGCGCGCCAGCAGGTCGAACAGCCATCCGATGGCGGACGGCAGGACCGCGCTCAATTTCTCGGCGAAATAGGATGCCGAGACGTAATAGCTGAAGGTCTCCGAATGAACGATTTCGAATCCGGCCTTGGCCGCATAATTGGCGAACGTGGTCGGGGTGAAATAGTAGAGATGCATGTCCATCAGCCAAGGCCAATTCTGGCCGGTGATGCGCGGGAACCAATTGCTCAGATCGACCGTGGACAGGCACAAGATCCCGCCATCGCGAAGCTTGCCGTTGGCGATCGCCAGGATCTGGTTCGGGTCGGAAACATGTTCGAGCACGTCCCACATCGCCACCATGTCGTAGTCTCGACCGAGCTCCGGCGCCACGGCCTCGGTCATGCCGGTACGGACATCGAGGCCCAAGGAATCGCGCGCATAGCCTGAAGCCCACCGCGAAGGTTCGATGCCGGTGGTTGTCCAGCCGCGCGATCGCGCCGCTTCCAGGAACAGGCCGCAATACGAGCCGATTTCGAGCGCGCCTCCCGGCTTGCCCAGATGGGGTCCTAGCCGATCCATCAGGCGCGAGAACGTCTTCCGCCGCGCATCGGCGTATTTGAGGTAGGCATGGTCGACGACGTCGCCATAGAGCGCATCGAGGCCCTGGGGCCGCGCCCAGGACGGCACGAACATGAGATCGCAGACCAGGCACTGCTCGACGCGGGGCTTGTTGTCGTGCTCCATGCTGGTGCAGCGAAACGCCTCGGCGTTCGGTCGTCCACTGCGTCTTGCCGCCCAGCGCTCGACCAGATAAGGGCTGTCGCAAAAAGGGCAGCGTTCAGCCTCCGCCGGGGGCAGGCCGGGCATGTGCGGCCGCCGGAAGGCGCCAATCGGCAGCCGGAGGATGTCGGCAAGCGCGCTACCGATCTTGCGGCAGGTGGAGCCGAAGGTCGATGCGGGCGGTGCGTCGGCGGGGATCGCGGCATTCCTGACGGTCAATCGGCGGTCGAGCACGGCACGCAGAGACCGAGCATGGAAAACACGTCCGTCGGATCGGATGGCCTCGATGCCGGCGCCGCGCAGGCGATCCACCCGATAGACCCGGAAAGGCGACATGCAGTCGTCCACTGTCGCACGGACCAGTTTGCGCCCCACCCAGTCGACCGCGTCGTCGACCCATGCCGATCCACCGCCGCCGGGCGGCCGCGATCCGACGACCACGTCCGCCTCCCCTGCCGCCGCCAACAGCGCTCGAACCTGATCGACCCCGAACGCAGTGCCACCATCGAGCGTCACCAAAATGCGGTAGCCGAATCGCATGGCGTGGAGCAGCGCCAGTCGATGCGCCGAACCCTGACCGATGGCGCGCGGACGTCGCACGATCGTCAGTCGGGGGTGGTGGAACGCGGAGCCATCCTGATGCAGCGCCGCGGCATCGTCCGCCCGGTCGTCGACGATCAACAAGTGCCAGGACTCGTCCTCGGCCAGCAATGCGGCGCAACGCGCCGCCACGTCCGCAACCGGACAGGCGCTGGCGACGAAAAGCAATACGTTCGAGACCGCTTGCGTCATGGCCGGTCGCCAATCAGGGCCCGAGTCCGCGCAAGGACCGCGTCGACCGTGATGTCCTTGAGGCAAAGATTGTCGGTGCAGAGCGAGCGTTTTTGATTGTAGACCGAGACGCAGGGGCTGCAGGCCAAGCCGAGATAGAGGGCTTGTTGGCGCGGGCCGACCGGGCCGAAGATGTCGGGCGTCTCGGGACCGAACAGCACCAAAGTGGGCAGGTCGGTGGCCGAAGCGAAATGCGCCGGGCCGGAATCGTTGGTCACCATGGCGTGGCAGGCATTGTAGAGGTCGATCAACTCGCGGAAGCTGGTGCGTCCTGCCATGTTGGCGACGCGGGGATGGCCGATGCGTGCCGCCAGCCCGGCATTGGCGCCGGTCTCGGACGGCGCGCCGGTCAACACCACGGCGATGTCGTCGCGTTCCAGCAGGCGCTTGGCCAGAGCGACGTAATTGTCGTCGGGCCAGCGACGCAAGGCGACCAGATCGCTGGCGTTGGCGTTGAGAATCACCAGGCGATGGCGATCCTCCAGCGCCGGACAGGCGGCGCGCAGCTTGGCCTGGATCGCGGCCAGGCCAGCGTCGTCGCTGAGAATGCGCAATCGGTCCTCGCCGGTCCGCGCAATCGCAGTTTTGGCGCGAGGCTCGGAACTCGCCGGCTCGGCAGCCGCAGCGACCAGGGACAGATAGGAGTCGGCGACATGGCGATGCGGGTTGTAGATCACCTTGTGGGTCAGGAGATCGCCGAGATCGTGTCCCTCTTCGGCAAAGCGGTGGAAGCCGACCCTGCGCCCCGCACCGCTGGCCCAGGCCAATAAGGTGCTGAAGCGGGCATAGACCTCGAGATTGACGGTGGTGTCGATGCCGGCCGCCCGCACGCGCTGCAAGGCCTTGGCCGCGCTCCCGATCAAACCGCCGAGCGACGACGGATCGAGAATCAGGCGACGTTCCGCTGGAATCCCCATCAGTGCCAGGGCTTCGCTGCCGGTAGCGAAGGTCATGAACCAGAGTTCGACGTCGCCGAAACGACGCTGCGCCGCCCGCAACGCGGGATGGGCGATGAACAACGCGCCGATTTCGGCCAGGCATATGAACAGGATGCGCCGCGGCGGGCCGGCTGGGGCCGGTGACGGGCGCAAGCGCTCGATCAGGGTCACGACGCGGCACAGCGGCGTCCCGGCATGGCGATCGATGCGCCGCATGGCGTCGGGGTGCATGACTCGATTCAAATCAGGTGGGAACGGCGCGGGACCTTAGCAAACACGCCATCAGCGTCGCAAGCCACAGTGCGGCGTATGCCTCGATCATCAAACGAGGCTCGTCAAAGCCCAGTTCCGCTAGGAATATCGATCGGACCACGGCGTAGGCCGCGGTCGAGGCGAGCATCACGCGTGCGACGGGAACTTGGTACGGCCAACGCCACAGCAGGAAGAGAGTCGAAACCACCAGGGCTAGCCGCAGGCCGAACAGGGCGCCACGCCAAACCGTCGGCAACGGGTGATCGGCCAAAAGGGCGACGAGATCGCGCCATCCTTCGAGCCGGAGGCGCTCGCGTTCGGGATTGTGGAATTCGATCGGATAGCCGCCGCTCCAAGTCGGCAACAGCCATAGCGTTGCTACGCGGCGGAGCGGCAGGATCAGCCAATACTCGACCGGATCCGCGGCACGCCGCGCCTCAGCCAGCTTCGAGAATTCGGCATCGATGTCGTCGGGGAATTCCGTGCCGCGGTGGGCATTGAGACGGGCAAGCAACGTCGCGACCTGTTCGCGTTCGCCGGCGTCGCGATAGGCATGGTTCGGGAAGCGCACGCGATCGAAGCGGCGGTTGGCGATCGCATCGATCACCGTTGCGCCGTCATATTGGCGATAGGTCCAGGTGGTGAGCCAGTCGAGAAGTCCCTGGGGCTTGCCCAGGCCGACATTATAGTCCGACTTGGGCAGGGCCGAGAGACCGACGGCAAGATTGCGCGCCGTCCATGCGCCGAGCGGCAGGCTGGCGATGACGGCGACCAGCAACCCTCGCCGAATCGCGTCGGCTGGGGGATGGACCATGAAAGCAGTCACCGCCACCGCCGGCGCCAAGGTGACGGCATCGAGGCGCACGAACATGGCGGCTGCGAGCGCAAGACCGAGGGGAACAGCTCGCAAACAGCGGATGCGGGCCGATTCCGCCAATTCCGCCAAAAGCCAAATCGTGGTCGCAACGGCCAGGGTTTCGGTCAGAATGAACCGCGACCAGGCGAAAGTGATCGGATTGAAACCCAGCATCAACACGGCAATTGCAGCCCAGCGCGGCGATTGGACGGTGCGTTCGACGACGCTTCCGACGCGTACCAACACCAATGCCAGCAACGACGTTTGGGTTATGATCGCTGCGATCTGCAGCGCGGCATTGCCGTCGCCTGGCACCCGTCCGATCATTGCGCCGACGAGCGCGATCACCGCCGAATAGCCAGGAAACTGGTTGCCGCCCCAATGCGGCGTGCAGGTGGCGGCGATGGGATCGTCGATCGAGATGCAGCGATTGAACAGCAGGTTGTCGGCCACGGCGATATAGCGCTCGGTGTCGCCGCCCCATTCCTGGTGAGCCACGCCATGGAACCCCATCGCCAGGCCGACAGCGAGTGCTGCCGCCAGTATCCGCCGATCAACCACGCGCCCAAGCCTCGCGCCAGGACTGGAACATCAGGATCGCCCATAGCCGGTGCTGCCAGTTGCGCCGGCCGGAAAGATGTTCGTCCCACAGCACCCGGATCGGCACCGGATCGAAGAACCCATCGGCCCGCAGGCGTGCCGCGTCCAGCAGCCCCTCGGCCCAATCCCGCATCGGGCCGCGCAGCCATTCGTGGATCGGCACGCCGAAACCCCATTTCGGCCGCTCGATCAGCGCCTGCGGCACGTGACGATAAAGCACCTCGCGCAGCGCGATCTTGCCGCGCCCGCCGGCGACCTTGAGATCGAGCGGCAACCGCCAGGCCAGCGCGGCGAGGCGATAGTCCAGCAGCGGTTCGCGCGCCTCCAGCGATACCGCCATGCTGGCACGATCGACCTTGGTCAGGATATCGTCGTTCATGTAGGTGACGGCATCGAGATACATCATCCGCCGCACCAGGTCGGCGTCGGGCGCCTCGCGCTCGACCGCCAGCAGGGGGTCGAGCGGCCGCCGGCGATCGGCGACGATCGCGGCGGGATCGGGATAGAGGCTGACCAGCGAGCGGTACATGGCGGCGATGCCGTCAGTGCGCAGCAGCGCCGCCAGCTTGTGCAGCTTGTCGCCGACGTCGCGCTGACGCAGCGCGCGCGGCAGGATCGGCGCCAGCGCACCCAGCACCGAATCATAAGCGCCGGGCGGTACGGCGGCGATGACATGGCCCAACGCTTGCACCGCCGGCCAGGGCACTGCGCCGCCAAAGCGGGCGATGTCGCGCGCCCAGAAGTAACGGGTGTAGCCGCCGAACATCTCGTCGCCGCCGTCGCCGGTCAGGCAGACCGTGACGTGGTGTCGCGCCATGCGGCTGACGAGATAGGTCGGGAGCTGCGAGGAATCGGCAAAGGGCTCGTCGTAGGACGGCCCCATCAGCGGGATCGCCGCCATCGCCTCCTCGGGGCTGACCATCAGCTCGGTGTGCTGGGTGCCGAGATGCGCGGCGACGGCGCGGGCGTGGTCGGCTTCGTTGTAGGCGTCGACGGTGAAGCCGATGGTATAGGTCTTGACCGGCTGGCCGGTCTTTTTCATCAGCGCGGCGACGGTCGAGGAATCGACTCCCCCCGACAGGAACACGCCCAGCGGCACGTCGGCGATCATGCGTCGCGCCACAGAGTCCGCCAGCAGCGCCTCGAGCGCGTCGATGGCCTCGCCGCGAGACCCGGTCCAGGGATCCGCTAGGCCGGCGCGCGCCACGTCCGCCAGTTTCCAATAGGGCGCGATCTCCCAGCGATCGGGCGCGCTGGCGGTGAGGATGTGCCCGGGCGCCAGCTTGGCGAAGCCCTCGAAGATCGCCTTGCCGCCCGGAATGCAGCCGCGCAGCAGGTAGAGCGCAACCGCCTCGCGATCGACGCTCGGCGCGAAGCCCTCCAGCGCCTTGAACGCCCAGGCCTCGGAGGCGAAGACCAGCCGGCCGCGATGCCTTCCATAGAGCAGCGGCTTGACGCCGAAACGATCGCGTACCAGATGCAGGCGTCGTTCGACCGCGTCCCACAGCGCGAAGGCGAACATGCCATTCAGGCGATTGACCGCCGGGACCAGCCCCCATTGCTCGATCGCCGCCAGCATGACCTCGGTGTCGGAATGACCGCGGAAACGATGGCCGAGCGGTTCGAGTTCGGCGCGCAGGTCGCAGAAATTGTAGACCTCGCCGTTGTAGCAGATGACGTAGCGGCCCGAGGCCGAGCGCATCGGCTGAAGTCCGGTCTCGGTCAGGTCGACGATCGCCAGCCGGCGATGGCCGAAGGCCACGCCCGCGGCGCCGTCGGCCCAGGCGCAGGCCGCATCCGGCCCGCGATGGGCGATGCGCTGCGCCATCGCCTGGGCGAGGGATTCGAGCGCCGCGCCCTCGCCGGGCGGGCCGAACAGGCCGGTTATGCCGCACATGATCGGGGGATCGGGCTCAATCGAGCTCGAAGGAATCCTTGTAGTCGCGCTTCAGCGCCGGGTCCTGGGCTTCCTTGCGCAGGAAGCAGTCGCCGACGGCAAGGGTTTCGATTTCGGTGCCCATGAAGCAGCGGAAGGCGTCCTCGGGCGTGCAGACGATCGGTTCGCCGCGGACATTGAAGCTGGTGTTGACGATCACCGGGCAGCCGGTGAGTGCCTTGAAGCGCGAGATCAGCGCGTGATAGCGCGGATTGGTGTCGGCATGCACGGTCTGGATGCGGGCCGAATAGTCGACATGGGTCACGGCCGGAATGTCGGAGCGCGGGATGTTCAGCTTGTCGATGCCGAACAGCGCCTGCTGCTCGGCGGTCATGGCCTTGCGCCGGCGTTCGACCACGTCGGCCACCAGCAGCATATAGGGCGAATCGCCGTCGAGTTCGAACCAATCGGCCACGTCCTCGCGCAGCACCGAAGGCGCGAAGGGGCGGAAGCTCTCGCGGTACTTGACCTTGAGATTGAGCACCGATTGCATGCTGGGCGAGCGGGCATCGCCCAGGATCGAGCGCCCGCCCAGCGCGCGCGGTCCGAACTCCATCCGGCCCGAGAACCAGCCCAAGGCCTTGCCCTCGGCCAAGGCGCGGGCGCCGGCCTCGACCACGGCATCGTCGCCGATGCGCTCGAAACGGGCTCCGGCCGCAGTCAGGCGCCGGGCGATGTCCTCGCCGGCATAGGCCGGGCCGAGATAGGAGCCGCGCATGCCGTCGCCCGTGGCCGGCGGCGTGCGCGCCTGGCCCTTGTAGAGGTGATAGCCGGCCAGCGCCGCGCCCAGCGCGCCGCCGGCGTCGCCGGCCGCGGGCTGGACCCAGATATCGTCGAACACGCGCTCGCGCAGCAGCTTGCCGTTGGCGACGCAGTTCAGCGCCACGCCGCCGGCCAGGCACAGTTTGCGCTGACCGGTCTCGGCGCGCAGCGATCGACCGAGGCGCAGCACCGCCTCCTCCAGCACCTTCTGCACCGAGGCGGCGAGGTCCATGTGATGCGGCGTCAGGCGTTCCTCCGGCTTGCGCGCCGGGCCGCCGAACAGTTCGGCGAAGCGCGCATTGGTCATGGTCAGGCCGGTGCAATAGTCGAAATAGTCCATGTTGAGCCGGAAGCTGCCGTCGGGCTTGAGATCGATCAGATGGTCGAGGATCTTGGCGACGTATTTCGGCTCGCCGTAGGGCGCCAGGCCCATCACCTTGTATTCGCCCGAGTTGACCTTGAATCCCGTGTAGTAGGTGAAGGCCGAATAGAGCAGGCCGAGCGAATGCGGGAAGTGGATCTCGCGGAACATTTCGAGCGCGTGATCGCGCCCTATCGCCGCCGAGGTGGTGGCCCATTCGCCGACGCCGTCCATGGTCAGCACCAGCGCCTCGCGGAATGGCGAGGGGAAGAAGGCCGAGGCGGCGTGGCTGAGATGATGTTCGGAGAACAAGAGCCGCTTGGTCCAGTCGACGTCCGGCGCCAGCGCCTTGAGTTCCTTGGTCAGCAGATCTTTCTGGAACAGTTTTTCCCGGAGCCAGATCGGCAGCGCCATGCGGAAGGATTCGAATCCCCGCGGCGCCATGGCGACATAGGTCTCGAGCAGGCGCTCGAATTTGAGGAACGGTTTGTCGTAGAAGGCGACGTGATCGACCTGGTCGAGGCCGATGCCGGCTTCCTCCAGGCAGTACGCCATGGCGTGCCGGGGCAGACGCGCATCGTGCTTCTTGCGGCTGAAGCGCTCTTCCTGGGCGGCGGCGACGATGCGGCCGTCCTCGACCAGCGCCGCCGCGCTGTCGTGATAGAACGCCGAGAGGCCGAGGACCCGCATGGCCGATCAGAACAGGGTGTAGATAAAGGGCGCCACCGCCGAGCCCTGGGTCAGCACCACCAGCGCGCCGAACAGCAGCATCACCAGAAGGATCGGCAGCAGCCAGAATTTCTTGCGTTCGCGCAGGAACGCCCATAACTCGATCAGCAATGACATCGTTTTGGCCTCAGAATTGACGGTCGAGAGTGCGCGGTGGCGGGCCGGGCGGTTCGCGCCGGATCCAGTAGCTGGAAACCGCCGGATCGCGCCGTAGCCGCAAGGGATCCTTGCCGAGCGCGCGCATGATCAGGCCGGTCGGCACCACGGCAAGAAAGAAGATCACACCCAGCAGGAGCGGGTTGGTGATCCGGTGCAGCAGCAGCCCGAACTTGGTCCACAGGCGATTCAAGGGCGCCAGCGTCTTGGGCATGAACACTGCCAATGCGGCGATGGCGGCGGCGATCGCCGCCGACCACCAGCGCAGGCCCTCGCCATCCAGCAGCGGCCAGGCGGCGACGATCAGGAAAACGACCACGAACACCAGGCCGAAAGCGCGATCCGACGAGGCGCGCACGGCCTGATCGCGGCGAAGGTCTTCATGCATGGCTGAACTCGTCGTCCGATCTCAGACGCCGGAACGCGCCCAGCGCGCATCCTGCGCCGCCAGCTCGGCCGCCGCCAGGCGTCGCAGCAGAAGATCCTGCTGGCGCTGCATGCGCGTCACCGCCATCAGCAAGATGAGGATCAGCCCAAAGAGGATGAAGATCGAGGCGAAGATCACCGCCGTCGTGGTATTCGACATGCCGAACAGATCGGCCAAGCGATCGCCGACATAGTAGGAATTGTAGGTAAAGCCGAGCACCACCAGTGCCAGCATCCACGGCAAGGAAAGGTCGACGTCGATCAGGCGGCGCCGGATAAGCATAAACATCACCACAGCCAGGGCGAGTACGAACAGAATGCGCATCACCTGCCTCGAGCGATGAGGATATCGGCGACGAAGACGTGGAAGCGATACAGCATGGAAACGAAACGCGCCAGCCCAAGCGTGCTTTGGCTGTCGCGCCGATCATGCTGTTCGATATTGACTGAAGCCAATCTGAGGCCGGCGCGGGCGGCACGAACGTAAAGCTCGGGTTCGGGATAGTGGCGCAGGTCGAAACCGCCCACCACCTGCGCGGCTTCGCGAGTCATGGCAAAGAACCCGGAATTGACGTCCTGTGGAGCGCGTCCCGCGGTCAGAAACGAGGCGAAGCAAGCAAAATATGCCCGTGCCAGGCCGCGCGCCCAGGCCATCGCGCCATGGCCGTCGCCGCGATTGATTCTTTCACCCACCACCAGATCGCAATCTCCGCGGTCGAGCCGAGCAAGCAGGTCGGGCAGACGTTCGGTTGGGTGCTGGCCATCGGCATCGAGTCGGGCCAGGCGGCGAAAGCCTCCGGCCAGCACGTAGTCAATGGCGATAAGCGTGCAAAGGCCGATGCCGCGATTCTCCGGCAGCCGGAGAATGCGAATTCGCGCATCATCCGGCAAAGCGGCGATGGGGCGATCCGATCCGTCGTCGACCACCAGGATTTCCGCCGACGGCAGGACAGCCAACGCCTTGACAATGGTTTCGCCGACGCTGGCGCCGTCGTTGAAGCAGGGGATGAAGATCAAAAGGTCGCGCATCTCGATGTCGACGATCGCGGAACCGCGGTCATAGGCAAGTGGGAGGGCTTCGGCTAGAATCGAAGCCGAGCCATGATATTCAACCTTAGCATACCCGAGCGACTGCGCGGCGCGGTTTTTGGCGCCTTGGTTCTGGGAATGGCGCTGCGCGTGGCGGCGCTTGTCGTCTCCGCGAACTATCCGATCGCATTGCCGGGGCACCCGGAGGACGTAGTGTCGCCTCTAGTCGTCGGCGGTATCGATAACTCTTACTATGCATCGACCAAGGATCGTCTTCGAACTGCCTTCGGGCAGGATAGTTTGAGCGCGTGGTATCAAGCCTATACATACTCTCCATTTCCGTTCCCGGGTTCATTTGGACGGAAATTCGTTCCGCCATTCCTGCCGGCGGCCATGTTGGTATTCGGGTACGAAGGTTCCAACGCGCTTCCGATGGCCTTGGCTTGGTCTGCGGTTTCGGCGGCGCTGTTGGCGGTTTCCCTCATTTTCCTGGCCGGCAATGGCATCGGAATTTGGGGCCTGCTTCTATTTGCTGCCATGCCGCATCCGATTTTTTACGCGCTGGCTGTCGGCACCGACCTGCCGTTTGCCCTCGCGTCGCTACTGTTTATTTTTGCCTACGCCGCTGGTCCTGGCCCTTCAAGAACGGCGATGTGGCTGACTCTGGGAATAGCTGCGGCGACCATTCGAGCCAATAGCGTCAGTCTGCTGGGTTTCGCCATCGCTGACATGATTTGGCTGTGGTATTGGCAAGGCGAACGACGCCCGCGTGAAATCGTTGTCGGTGCGCTATTGGCGACGGGGCTTGTCGCGCTATATGCGAACACTTTTTCCGTATATGTCAACGATGCCGGTTATCGAGATCAGGGATCTGCGTTTTTTGGTGCGCAACAGGCTGATTATGTCGCCGGCATATTCCCTTCTCTGCCCGATTTCCCAAATCGGGCGCTTTCGCTCGCGGCCCTGATCGCCGCCAAGCTGCTTTACCTGACAGGCCTGCGGCCGCCGTTCGAGGAACAGGTCTCGATCTTCACCTGGGCCCGCGCCTTGCCTGGCCTGATTCTGTTTCCGGGGCTGGTCTTGGCCATGTTCCGCGGAGACGCCAGGATGAAGCTCCTGGTGGCGGCGTTGGTAGCGCCGCCGTTAGCGGGGTTGGCCCAGGAGCGCTACATCCTGCCGCTGCTGCCAATCCTATTTCTCTACGGCGCGCGATTCTGGGACGGAGTCATTTCGCGCCTTGGCGCACAGCTGCGACGATCAGATCCTGAATATCGGGTTCGCGATAGGGGTGCATCGGCAGGCTGACAACCTGGCGCGAGGTGCAGCGTCTTTACTATGTCGGAAAGGCCCGCCTGGTAGCGATCGACGACGCGTTGCCGAGCCTCGATCTCGTCAGGGAAGATAGCCAGCTTTTCGAGCAGGATCGCCGCTTGCGGCGTGTCGAGCCGGCCGTTGATGCCGATGCGGACATTGTCGTACTTGTCGCTGCCCTGGCCATGGACACGGTGACCGCGCAGCGTCTCGACCAGCCCGGCGTCGTCGCTGAAGATTGCACCGCCTTCGCCGTAGCAGCCCAGCGGCTTGGCCGGAAAGAAACCGGTGTTGGTGGCGTCGCCCATGGTGCCGACACGACGGTTGTCGAGGCTGGTGCCGAAACTTTGGGCAGCGTCGGCCACAATATAGAGCCCATGGCGCCTGGCGGCGAGGCGATTGGCTTAGGACAAGATTGATCATTTTTGGGAACGCATGGTTCATGACGGATCACGAACCTTGCCCGCGTAGTCCGTACAGGAGAGCGACGCGCGGCTGAAGAGACTCGCGCACGTGATTCGTTGAGGTCGATCATGCCCTCGCATCCCGCTCTGGACCGCGATTCCCGGTTCATAGGGCATCGCGGTCGCGGTTCCCTAAGAACCGATCGCGGTCTAGTCCGCATCCGCCCAATCTGCCTTTTTTTCAATCACATGATGGCCAAGCGCCAAAACGCGAAGGCCAGAACGTGCAAAGACATCGATCGCGTCGGCCGGCGACTCGACGATGGGGAAGCCGTGCAAGTTGAACGAAGTGTTGAGCACCGCGCCGCGTCCGGTCAGCGCCTTGAAGCGCCCGATCAGCCGGTGATAGGCCGGATTGGCGTCGGCGGTGACCATCTGCGGCCGGATAGTGTGGTCGCGCGGGTGGCTGGCGGCCGCGATCTCGGCCCGCGATGCCGGTAGGGTCGGAAAGGCGAAAGTCATGAAGCGCGGCTGGATTCCCTTGGGATCGTCGAAATAACGTGCCGCGTCCTCGGCCAGGACCGAGGGTGCGAACGGCATCCAGAAATCGCGCTGCTTGATGGCGCGATTGATGCGGTCGACGGTTCGGAAATCGTCAGCGCTGGCCAGAATGCTGCGGTTGCCCAGCGCGCGCGCGCCCCATTCCATGCGCCCGGCGCAGCGTGCAACGATTTCCCCGCGGGCGAGGCGTGCGGCGACCTCGTCCTCGACCGAGGTCGGTTGGGTAATCGTCACCGGATGTCCGGCCAGTGCCTGACGGATAGCGGCCGCCTCGGCGTCGCGATCGAACGCGCCGCCGAGATACAGATCGCGCAGCACGCTTTGGCGTCGATCGGCGCCGGGACGGCGTTGGTAGAATCTGTGCAGGCAGGCGCCGATCGACAGCGATTCGTCACCCGCGCTGGGCATGACGTGGATCGATCGCACACCTGGCAGGGCGGCGATCAGCATATTGGCTTTGACGTTCATGAAGACGCCGCCGCCGCAGACCACGTCGGCGATGCCGGTGCGGGCGATGCAGGCCGCGACCCAGGCGGTCAGTATCTCTTCGGTAAAGCGTTGAGCCGCGCCCGAAACCGTGTCGAAGCGAACGCCCTCGAACGCTTCGCGGAGGTATTCGTAGCAATAGTTGGTCGACAGCTCGCCCGCCTGACGGAAGCTCAAGCCGTCCTCGGACAGAGTCAAGAGCCTGCGCAAGGCGTCGGCGGCGCGATCGGCGCGCGTCGGATCGGCATAGGGCGCGAGCCCCATCACCTTGTATTCGTGTTCCCAGGGTGTCATGCCGAGCATCAGCGTGATGCGCGAATAGATCTTGCCCAAGGAGGCGTGGCGGTCGATGGCCGCGATGCGCTCAATGGTGGAGCCGCGGCAGATTGTGACCGAGCCTGAGATGTTGTCGCCGGCGCCGTCGCAGCTGAGGCCGAGGATCGGACGGCCGTCGGCGGCGTTGGGTGAGGTGTAATGGGCGGCGGCGACATGGCAGAGATGGTGGTCGAGGAATCCCACCTTGGATTCCGGCAGGCCGAGATGGGTCGTGACCTCGGCGATGCGCTCCCGGCGACGCTGCTCGTAGACCAGCTTCGCGTAGTGGCTCGGCGCCTGAGCATCGGCGCGCTGGCGGGCCAGACCGACGCGATACCAGCTCGAAACGTCGCTGAGATGCCGCGGCGTGTGCATGAAATTGGAGGCGTAGACCGCCTCGTCCAACTGACGGGCATCGATGCCGCCCAGCCGGAGGACTGCTCCGATCGCGCGACGCGGGTAGCCGACCTCGTTTTTCCGACGGGTGAGGCGCTCTTCGCTGATGCTGGCCAGGATCGTGCCGTCGCGGGTCAGGGTTGCGCCCGAATTGTGGCCGTCGTGAATGCCGAGGATATGGATCGAATCGGACATTTCTTATCCAGTGGGAGAAGGTTGGAGTTCGAGTGCGGAGTCCCATTCGCCGAGCACCCGCGGCAGCGCACACGACACCGTTGCCGATCGTGCCGCCTCGCCGATGCGAAGGCGCAGGGCCGCATCTTCCATCAACCGCGCCATGGCGCGGCCCAGCGCATCGGCCTGTTCGCGCGGCACCACCAGTCCCGACACCTCGTCGCGAAGGAAATCGAGTCCGCCGCCGACGCCATCGCTGACCACGCAGGGCAGCCCGGCGGCCATGGCCTCGAGCAGCGCGTTGGGAGTCCCCTCATGGCGCGAGGCCATGACGAATATCCCGGCGGCGGCATAGAGCGGAGCCGGGTCGGCGACGTAACCAAGCAGCGTGACGCGATCGGTCAGGCGGTGTCGCGAAACGGCTCGCTCCAGAGCCCCGCGTTCTTCACCCTCGCCGGCAATGCGCAAGGACCAATCACTGTGTTCCGCGGCGATGCGCGCAAAGGCCTCGATCAGCACGTCGTAAGCCTTCTGGCGATGCAGCCGCCCGACGGCGAGGACGAGTTTCTCGCGGTTGCCGGGCGCGGGCGGCGCTGCGAGCGGATTGGGCAGCAGCGCGAGCCGTTGCCGCGGGACGTAGGTCGAAAGTGCGTCAAGCGCGGATTGCGAATTGGCCGTGACGATATCGGCCAAGGGATAGAGCCAACGGCGCAATCGGTCCCAAATCGGCCCGAAGCTCTGGCGCGAGGGATCGTTGCGTTCGGATACGGCGATACGGAGACCGAGACCGAGACCGGCCAAGACCAGCAGCACGTTGATGTGGGCGATGAAACCGATGGCCAGTTCCGGCCTGACGTCCCGCAACAGCCGCCGCAGCCGCAGGACAACGGCACCATAATCGCGCAGCGCTCCCAATAGCGTGCGGGTGCCTCGTCGCAAGCCGAGATCGATCCGCCGGATTCTCGGATCGACCGTCCAGGCGTCGGTCTCGGGAGAAACCAGCGCCAGCGTCACCTCGTCGCCGCGCGCCGCCCAGGCATTGGCCATGGTCGTTGCCACGCGCTGGGTGCCTCCCCCGGCCAGGTCGTTGAGCACCATCACTACGCGACGCCTCATGCTGACGCAGCCACCTGCCGCCAGACCGCCAGCAAATCTGCCGCGCGGGCCTTCGGGTCGCACAAGCGCGAGACCCGTTCGCGCCCGGCCTCGCCCATGCGCTGCGCCAGTTCCGGATCGTCGACCAGGCGAATGATATGGTCGGCCACCACATCGGCATCGAACGGCCATACGAGGTATCCGGTGACGCCGGGTTCGACGAATCCGGTCCACTCGCCGGTCGCGATCACAGGTCGCGCCAGCGCCATGGTCTCGATGATGTCCCGCCCCCATGGCTCGCCGCGCCGATTGAGCTTCAGCACCGCGACCGAGGCGGCAATCGCAGCCTCGGGATTCGCGACATGGCCGAGGAAACGAAACTGATCGGCGTGCGGCGTGTCGCCGACATAGTCGACGAAGGATCTCCCCGCGCGCGCATAGACGTCCAACGGCTTGGGCAGTCCACCCGGCAGGGTCTGGTCGCCGGCCACGACCGATACGATGTCGGACCGTCCGCGCCTGGCCAATGCCGCGGCGATGGCGATCAGGTCGACATGCCCCCGCTCCAGTCCGAAATTCGCGATCATGGCCACTTTGGGTCGCGGATCGGCGAGCAGTGTCGGGGCGGGCGCAGACCGACTGGTGAACGATACCGGATTGAGGATGACCGGACCGTCGCCGCCGCCAAGGGCGAGGAAGCGCTGGCGCAGCGTGTCGGCGATGAAGACGAAGCGATCGAGCGACCGCCTGAGGATCCAGGCCTGGATGCGGAACCAAGCGGCCTGTGGCTGTAGATAGCGCATATGCATGACGATGCGCACCGGCCCGGTCCGGCGCAGCAGGACCGCCAGCCAACCGAGGGTCTCGTAGTTGAGATGAACGACGTCGAATCGCCGATGAATCTCCGCCACCAGGCCGCGTATCAGCCGCCAGTGCCGGAAAAGATCTCGTGCCAGCCGCGCGAGATCGGCCAAGGTGGGGCGCAGTCTTTCCTGGGCGCGGTACGAAGGCAGTTCCGGAATCACGCGGCAAGGCACGCCAAGCGCACAATAGAGCTGCTCGATCGCTCCGCCGCGCCTGCACCACACCTCAATCGACAAGGCGGAGCGGTCGAGATGGGCGATGAACTCGTGGAGGCTGCGCGATGAACCGCCGCGCCCGCCTTCATGATCGATGCACAAGATAGTTAACGACTTCAACGGCTACCAGCTTCGATGTCGGGTGTCATGTTCCAACGCGAAATAGCTCCAATCAGCCAGTTACCGATGGTCAAAGCAGTTGCACCGGATTTGTCTGGCAAAGCGCAAACAATCCCTGACATTGTTGCCGGAGCCGCGTGCCAGAAACTGGGAACATGCAAGCACCGCGCCGGCCCGCTAGACCGCGATCAGTTTGCATGGAATAGCGTCTTTGATTCCATGCAAAGATTCCATGCAAACCGATCGCGGTCTAAGCTCCGCCAGGGACCGCGCCGGTGGGTGATCTCGGCCTTGTAGAGGCCGTTGATCGTTTCGGCGAGGGCGTTGTCGTAGCTGTCGCCGACGCTGCCGACGGACGGCTCGAAGCCCGCCTTCATGGTCGATGCAGAGGACGCGCAGCGCAGGACGCGATGGGGGCGGAGTGTTGGCGCTCAACGCCCCGCCCAGCCGGGTCTTACGTCGGCGACGGTGATCGACAGATCGCCGCGGCCCGAAAGGCGAGCGCGCAGCGCGGAAAGATTCGGCGCAAGGACGATCCGCGTGCTGGGTCGCGTGACGGCGTTGACTGCCTTCAGTGCGTCACCGCAAACCCGCACTTCTATCGCCTGCGCCGACCGTACGATATCGACGGTCTCGGCGGGATGTTCGGCACCGATCCATACTTGGCATGGCAGTCCAAGCTTGTCGGCCACGCTTTCCGCGGTTCGCACCGCGCTGGCGGCGGTGCCGTCATGTTCGAGTTCGAACAACCCGCCTTCCTGGCGAGGAGTAGGCCGCTGGTGCCTGCGGACATTCTCGATCGCCTGGCCTATCACCAGATCGGTAGCGTCGACGCGATCGATCGCGCCGACCGCCGCTATCAGCTCGTAGGGATCAACTTTGGCTTCCTTGGCACGTTCAACAATGCGATCGAGAAAGGAAGAGTGGACCTGAGCCAGACCTAGCGACATCGACAGCGTTTCTTGATGGCGGTAATAGGTCAGCGGCACGGCCTGGGTCTCGGCCAGACGCATCAGACGGTTGAGATCGAAGTGGCGCAAGCGGTCGTAGCGGTTCTGAAGCAAGCCAGTCATCAGCTCGGTCGCGGCATTGCCCGAACCGCGCCCGACGCCGAACAAGGTAACGTCGACCCAAAGCGCGCCGCATTCGACTGCCACCAGCGAATTGGCGGTGGCTAATCGTACGTTGTCATGGCCGTGGAACCCGAACGGGATGCTTGTACGCCTTGCCAGCTCCTCGCAGTAGAGCCGGACATCCTCCGGCACCATGCCGCCGGCCGAATCGACCAGATAGTTCATCTGGCTGCCCCATTCTTCGGTCATGCGGGCGACTTCGGCAAAACGCTCGGGCGGCAAGGTGTAGGATTTCATGAAGTTGGTGCAGACATGCAGGCCAAGCGAGCGAGCCAGCCTGATGAACGGTTCCATTTCGCGCGTGCGGTCCAGATTGGCGCCAATCCGCACGAAATCCATGCCGCCATCGCGTGCTTGCCGCAAGTCGTCGAGTGTCGCAATGCCGGGTATGCAGAACATGCCGAACTTGGCGCGCTTGAGGGCGTGGCGCGCCGCGGCGACATAGGCCTGATCCGATGCCGCCGCCTCGCGATAAACGCGCGAAGCGCCGAGGCCGAGGCCATGGCCAATTTCGATCCAATTGACCCCGGCTTGTTCCAGTTGGCTCGCCAACCACGCCGTATCGGCCGCGGTAAAGCGGAAGTCGACGACATAGCTGCCATCGCGCAAGGTGGTTTCTAGCAGGTCCAATTCGGGGTGAAGACTGCGAGCGAGCGCGGTCATGACCGTCCTCCATGGCCGTTCAGTCTGGCAACCGCTCGGCACGGACAACCGTCGCCGCCGACCAGGCGCAAGGGCAGCGCGATGAGTTCGAACGATTCGCCCGGAATGCGCCAGAGGTTGGTCAAATTCTCGAGCAACACCATGCCGGTGCCAAGCATGATGTTGTGGTTGGGCGCCGGAATGCCGGGTTTGGTCTCGGCATTGCTGTCGATATTGGGGAAGTCCATGCCGAACAGCGCGATCTTGAAGCCCGCCAGGTAGCGCGCGGCGTCGCGGGTCAAATAGGTGCCCTCGGTGAAATATTCACGCCTGCCCCAGGTCTGCTGCAGCCAGCCGGTTTCGACGATCACCCGCTTGGCCGTCGTCAGCAACCGTTGGTGAGGTTCCAGATCGACGCGGTCGATCGGCTGGTCCTTCCCGGGCTTGGCGATGCGCACCAGCGCAGCCGGACCGCAAAGCGTGTCGAGCGGCACGCAGTCGATGGTCTGCCCGCCTGGGATGGCATGAAGCGGCGCATCGATATGGGTGGACACGTGCGTACCAAATGTAACCTTTTGCACCGAGCGCTTTTGCACCTCGTGGGTCGCGACCGGCACGATTTCGACCGGCGGCAAGTGCGGGGCGGGATGTCGGACCATGCCGTGAGCCAGTTCCACCGTAAGATCAATCAATTCCATTGCGCGGCCATCCTTCGTAGCGCCGGGCGGTCCACTTTGCCCGACTGGTTTCTCGGCAGTTCCGACAGCATCTCGATCCTATCGGGTATTTCGTGCGGTTGCAGGCGTGCGCGCAACGCGGCAAACAAGGTTTGGCGATCGGCTGAACCGGCCACCCAGGCGACAACTGCCTCGCCCCGCTTGGGGTCGGGACAATTGACCACTGCGCAATCCTCGACCGACGCAAATTCGGCCAGCACCGCCTCGATCCGTTCGGGCGGGAACTTGATGCCGTCGCGATGGATGGTTTCCGACAGGCGGCCGATCACGAACAAGTTCCCGGCATCGTCATAGCGCCCGAGATCGCCGGCCTCGAATCTGGCAAGCGGCGGTAGCCGCAATGCCGACGGCCTAGGATGAAGGTAGCCGCAACACAGCCCGCTGTTGGCTATGACGATCTGCCGATCGGCATCGACCGTCACGGACTGGGGGCCGCCCACCGGGCGGCCGACGCTGGTACCTTGCGACCGCGGCTCGGTTTCGAGCGTGGTGATCAAAGTTTCGGACAGGCCATAGGATTGCAGCAGGGAAATTCCGAATTTCCGTTCGAAGGCGGTTTTCGTCGCCGGCGGCAGGGGTGCGGTGCAACTGATTGCCCGCCTGACCGAGGCGAACAGATCGGACGGCACGCCGGCCAATGTCGTCAGCATTCGCGCCAGCAGCGGATTCAACCACAGCACCGTCGGGCGATGCCGCCGCGTCGCCTCGATCAATGCGCCGATGGTGCGAGCACCGACGATCGGCAGCAACACGCTGCGAGCGCCGGTAACCAAGGGAAGCACCGTCGCATTGTAGAGCCCGCTCATATAACAGTGGCTCATGGTTCCTAGATGAACATCGTCAGGTCCGATTCCGGCCAGCGCAGCCACGTCGCGCGCATTGTCGCGCATGGCTTCAAGCCGAATGGCGATTGGCTTGGGCAGGCCGGTCGAACCTGAACTGTGCATCACGATCTCGAACCCTTCGGGCATCGAACTGCCGTCGCCTGGCAATACGTGCCATCCGTCGCGATCGGTCCAAAGCCCGATCGCGCCCAGGCGCGCCAGGCAGGCGTCGCGAACATCGGCGGCTATGGCGGGCGCGAATGGCGCCGGCACGCCCCCGCGCAGTATCACCCCGAAAACGGCCGCCAGCGTAGCAAGGCCATTCTCGGCCTGGATGCCGACCACCCTCTTCGGCGAGATCGGCATGGGCGCAAGCGCAAGCGCGCCTTCGGCTATCTGCAGGAAGCGGGCAAAATCGACGACTCCGGGAGGGTCGGTTCCTTCGCTTATCAGGCCGGCGGAGGTCGGAACTTGCAGCCGATCAAGCGCCGTCATGGTTCTTCAGGCGCCGGCACAGGGCGGTGATGCCGACCAAAGTCGAAAACGCCGGGGGGCCGATGGCGTCGGGCGGGATCACCAGTCCGAAGCGGGCTTCGAGATGGGCGGCGAACTCGACCAGCCCGAAGGAGTCGAGGTGTCCTTCCTCGATCAAATCGGCGGCGGCGATGGCGGCGTCGATGCGCTCGGGTCCGAGGATCTCGCGCAACACCGCCACCACGGCGGATTGATCGAGGATCGGATTCATCAGCCGCCCTGACGTGCTTGCTGGTCGAGCCAGGCGTCGCGACGCAAGCGGGCGCGCATTTCGCCGGCGACGTCTCCCATTACGGTCTGGCCCGCAGCGACATCCTTCATTACTACCGCGCCGGCGCCGATCACCGCGCGATCGCCGACCATGACCTTACCTTTGACCATGGCAGCGGTATTGACCGCGACGCCGAGGCCGAGACGCGCACTGCCGCCTACCACCGCGCCGGCGATTACCGCGCAGTCAGCGCCCAGGGCCGCGTTGTGGCCGATGTAGACCGACCCATCGATCTTGCACCGCGCCCCGATCCGGGTCGGGTCGATGGTCCCGGAGCAGATGACGCTGTTAGGCCCGATGTCGCATGCCTCGCCCAATTCGACGCCGCCCAGATGCGGCAACTGAAAAAGCGCCTGTCCCTCGCGGTAGACATAGCCGTAGCCGTCGGCGCCGAGGACCGCGCCGGACCCAATCCGCGCATCTTTGCCGATGCGAGTTCCCGGCCGAATGACGGCATTGGCCCCGATTTCAATTCCCGGGCCGATCACAACATCCTGCATGATCACCACCCCCGGCTCGATTCGGCAGGTGTCGGGTAGAATCGTGTCGGCTGCGATCCACGCTCCCGCCAATTGGCGAAAGTCCGAGCGTCGGCGAATCTCTCGAAGCGCGATCATGAGGCGACCGACGGCGGCTTTGGGGTCATCTTGATCGCAGCGACGCAGTCCTTCGGGGAGCGGCACCCCAGGTGGAACCACGGCGCAGCTGCCGGGAGGAAGGCCGGTCAGGCTGGACGCTCGGCGACGATCGGCAAAATGAATCGCGCCGGCGGCCGGTTCCAACATCGAAGCGATGCCGATCGGGTCGGGTGTTCCCAAGCTGCGCAACCAGGTGTGGTTCTCGCGGAGGCGCGCGTACTCGCCGTCCTGAAATCGGATCATGACCGCCTTGGCACGTAAGCGGAGCAGTTTCGGGCGGCCTCGACATCCAGTAAGGCGGTGCGCTGGTCGAGAAAACCCTCGATCCGCCGCTGCGGATTGCCGCTTCCGGTCCACCAGATCGGATGGGTGAGAAGGTGCAGCGCGCGGCCTTCGGACAGGGCGGGATGGTCGAGCGGATGGCCGTGGTGCCAGGCGCCGCGCGAATCCGAGCAATAGCCCATGGCGCGGAAGTAGCGCGCGTCATAGGCGTTGATCATGCCCGGTACGGCGATCGAGTCCGAGAGCCGTTCCGGATTCGGGCGATGAAAACTGAAGGCGGTCACGGCCCGGCCGATCCAGTCGCCCAGCATGCGGGCTTCTCGCGCTGCGGCTTCGATCAGTTCGTCCGGGCGATAGAGCGAAGCGTCGAAATGCAGGCCGACTTCGTGACCGTGATCGAGAAGGGCAAGCAGGGCGGTTTTCGATGCCGGCGCCAGCAGATTGTAGAACTCCGATCGCAGCAACACGAAATAGGTCGATCGCCAATCGCGCGCCGCCTCGACCGCCCCCATCTCCACTGCCGCCTGCAAGTCGAAATCGACGTCATGGCGCAGGATCAAGTCGCGCGCGGCGGGATCGGCGCCGGCATAGTCTTGGATGGCATAGCCGCGCGCCAACACGGCCTCGACCAGCGCAGCATAGTCGTCGAGATCGAACCGGGCTCCGGGACGCACGCTCATGCCGCCAGCGCCCTGCGGTATTCGGCCAAGGTGCCCTCGACCATGGTCTCGATCGAGTAGCGGGCGAGGATGGCGGCACGCGCGGCGGCGCCGTCGCCGGGTTGGGCCAAGGATCGTTCGAGCGCATCCGCCAACGCCGCCGGATCCTCGGCCGGAACCACGATCCCGTGGCCACGGACCAACACCGCCGAATCGCCGACATCGGTCGCTACCGGACAATGGCCGCTGGCCATGGCCTCGGCGACCACATTTGAAAAACCCTCGCCATAGCGCGAGGCCAGTACGAAGCGATCGAAGGCGTTGTAGACCGCTTCGACATCGCGTCTTGGCCCGGCCCAGATCACGCGCCGACCCAGCCCCAACGCTGCACCTCGGGCGCGAATGGCGTCGCCGAACGGGGCCAGATCGGGACCGACACAGACCAGGCGGGCGCGCGGATGGGCAGGGGCGATGCGAGCGAAGGCCTCCAGCAGCGTGTCGTAACCTTTCATCGGCTCGATCCGTCCGACCGTACCGATGGCGATGTCGTCTTCGGTCAGGCCGAATTCGGATCGCAGGCGGCGTCGCGCCTCGGCATCGGGTCGGAAGCGCTCGGTGTCGATGCCGTTCGGCACCACGCTCATGCGCCCGGCCGGGAAGCCGAGGCCGAGCGCGTAATCGCGTCCGGCCTGGGCATTGCAGACGATGGCATTGGCGCAAGCCGCCAAGCGACGTTCGATCGCGGCGGTTGCGGCGCGGGTCCAGTCGTAGCGCCCGAGATCCATGTTGGAGGCGCGGATGCCCCAAACGATGCACGTGCCGGGCAGGAACGGCTTGAGCAGGGCGGCCAGGACATTGGGCGGGGTCAAGAAGCTGTTGAGGATATGCGGACGGAAGGCGCGCAATGTTCGGATCAGGCGGCGGCCGAATCCGATCAGGTCCCAACGCCCAGCCTTGTCCAGCGAACGCACCGCTATCCCGGCTCCACGCAACCGCCCGACCCACTCGCCCTCGGGATAGAACAGCACGACCTCGACCGCATGGCCGCGTCGCGCCAGCCCCTGGGCCAGCAGCGCCATCTGGGTCTCGGCCCCGCCATAGTCCAGCGAGCGCGCCAGCAACGCGATCCGCAGCGGCGGCGAATCCAGGCCCTGGGCGAGCGCGCCGGAATTCACTATGGTCGCGTCCACGCTGCGGAAACCCCATCATGGCCACGCCACGCGGTCGGCTGCTGTTCGTCATCAACGAGACCTGGTTCTTCATGTCGCATCGCCGGCCGGTGGCCGAGGCGGCGCGGGCTATGGGATTCGAGGTCCATGTCGCGGCTCCCGACGATCATGTCTGGGCACCCAAGGACTTCGGCGTCGAGGCCTTGCCCAAAGCCGGTTTCACCTATCATCCGATCCCGCTGTCGCGCCGCGGCATCAATCCGCTGGGCGAATTGCGCACGCTGTGGGCGTTGTGGCGGCTCTATCGCCGGCTCCGGCCCGATCTGGTCCACCATTTGACCATCAAGCCGGTGCTGTATGGCGGGGTGGTGGCGCGGCTGGCAGGAGTGCCGGCCGTGATTTCGGGCATCACTGGGCTTGGGCAGGTATTCGTCGGTCGCGGTCCGGCGTTTGCCCTGCTGCGCGCGATCGCCAAATTGGCTTATCGCTGGGCGCTCGGGCATCGCAACTTGCAGGTGATCGTGCAGAACCCCGAGGACGGCGAGACCTTGATCGCCGCCGGCGCCATCGGTCGCGAACGGGTTAACCTGGTCCGGGGTTCGGGCGTGCGGCTGGAGGACTTTCCCGGAGGTCCGGAGCCGGCCGGCGTGCCATTGGTGATCTTGCCGGCGCGGCTGATCTGGGAGAAGGGCGTGGCCGAGTTCGTGGAAGCGGCGGGGCGACTGCGCGGACGGGCGCGCTTTGTCCTGGTCGGCGACACCCATCCCAGCAATCCGCGTGCCGTGCCCGAGGCCAAGCTGCGCGGCTGGCAGGATGACGGTACGGTCGAATGGTGGGGGCGACGCGACGACATGCCGGAAGTGTTCGCAGCTTGCCACATTGTCTGCCTGCCATCGCGCTACGGCGAGGGCGTGCCCAAGGTGCTGATCGAAGCCGCCTCGGCCGGGCGGGCCATCGTCACCACCGACATGCCGGGCTGCCGCGAAATCGTGCGTCACGAAGAGAACGGGCTGTTGGTGGCGCCGGGAGCGATCGACCCGCTGGTCGAGGCGCTGGCACGGCTGATCGAGGATCCCGCGCTGCGGGCGCGATTGGGCGCGGCCGGGCGGCGGATCGTGGCCGAGGGCTTTTCGACCGAAGAGGTGGTGCGACGCACTTTGGCGGTTTACGAGCGCGTGTTGCGGCCGGCGCGATAGATCAAGCGATAGCGGTCGCACACCGTGTAGCGGCCGAGCGTGCCCGACCACAGCGGCGCGCTGGTGCGCAGCGCGTAGGGGATGTAGTTCTCGGCCGCGAGCCGGGTCCAGCCGGCGGCGCGGATGGCGGCGTCCCATTCCTCGCGTGGCTGCTTGGTGGCGTAGTTGACGTCGCCGCCCAGGAGGCCGCACCGTGTCATGACCGGGCGCAGGCCATGGCGCTCGACCTCGGACACCACCAGCCAGCCATTGGGCGCCGCGCGGCGCATCGACCCGAACAGCACGCCCGCCCTGGCGGCGAGTTCGGAGCGGGACAAGGGCGCGGCGGTCTCGAAAATGTGATGCAGCACGTCGTTGCAGATGATGGCATCGAAACGGGCATCGGGATTGCGGCCGAGGTAGTCCTCGACCGTGGTGCGCTCGACCGCGAAACGCTGGGTCAATTTGGCGTCGGCGATCAGGGATTGCAGCGCTTGAAAGTCCCGATCGTCGTTGCCATGCGCGCCGACATAGGGATCGACACCGAGGACCGACTCGAAGCGGCCCTCCATCAAGCCCCATAGCGCGTCGTGGCCATGGCCGACGCCGACGAACAACGCGCGCTCGATCGGCGCCGGCACGCCGCCGAACAGCCAGGCATCGGCCCGCTCGAGGCGCGCCAAGTCCAGCCGCAAGCCACGACGCGCGGCGCGTTCGGCCATGGCATCGCCGAGGGCGCGCGCGCTCATGCCGCGGTCTCGTGACGCTCGAGACGCGCCCTGCCATCCTCCAGCCGGTAGACCCGGTCGGCGATCCGGGCGAGGGCCGGCTGATGCGAAATGGCGACGATCGTCATGCGTCCGGCGAGGCCAGGCAATGTCTGGCAGATCGCGGCCTCGGTGGCGGGATCGAGGGCGGTGGTCGGTTCATCCAGGATCAGGAGCCGCGGCCGGTGGATCAGGGCGCGGGCGATGGCCAAGCGCTGGCGTTGGCCGCCCGAGAGTTTGGCGCCGCGCTCGCCGACCACGGTGTCGAGACCTTCGGGCAAGGCGGATACGAAATCTTCGGCTCCGGCTAGGCGCAAAGCCTCGCGGCAATCGGCGTCCGTGAATGCCGGGTCGCCCAGCGCCAAGTTGTGGCGGATGGTGTCGTGGAACAGGAACATCTCCTGCGGCACGTATCCGATCTGGGCACGCCAGGATGCCAAATCGACCCGGGTCAATGGCACGCCGTCGATCGCGATGCGATCCAGCGCATGCTGATGGAAGCCGAGGATGGCATCCACCAATGTGCTCTTGCCGGCACCCGACGGGCCGAAAAACGTGACGATGCACTGGGTCGGGACTTCGACCGAGACATCGCGCAATACCGCCTTGCCGCCTAGATCCAAGTCGAGCCTGGAGACCGTGACGGCATGCGTCAGCAGCGGCGCCGGTTCGCCGCCGCCAGGTTCTGCGGCTGCCGCTGCGGCCGCGATCTTGTCGCGCAGCGAGCGGTAATGCGGTTCGGCGATGACCAGCTGACGATAGAGAGTCTGGAACTGGCTCATCTGTCCCGCGGTCCGCGAGAACAACATCGCCATCAGCAGCACGCCGTCGAGCGTGGTTGCGCCCTGGCTGAGGACGTAGAACGCGCCGCCAGCGACGAACAGGGCGATCAAGAGATCTTGCGTGCCGCGCATGCCCTCGACCGAAAGCGAATCGTGACGCATGCCGCGATTGAGGTTTTCGGTCTCGGCACGCAACAGCGGCGTCAGCCATTTCACCCGGGCCATGGCCTTGAGCGGCTTGATGCCCTGGAGGCCGTCGATCAGAAGCGTGGTCAACTGATTGAGAGCCGAGGATTGGCGTTGGCCGGCTGAACGGGCGAGGGCGATGAAACGAGTCACGGCGAGGAAGATCGCCGCTCCGGCGATCACGGCCCCCAGCGTGATCACCCAGGACACCATTGCCGCAAGGGTGACGTAGATCGCGACCTGCAAGGCCGTAGCTGCGATCTTGCACGTCATGAGGAACGTGCCGCCGGCGGATTGGGCCTCGAGACCGATTGCGGTGGCATAGCGGCCGATCGGCTGGCTGACGAAATGGCCCCAGCGCGCGGCGATCAGCGCCTCGATGAGCTTGAGCCGCCATTCCGCCGCCATCGTCGCCGAGACGTATCCGGCATGAAGCAGAGCGCCAAGAACCATCACTACTTTGAACGTCATGCCGGCGACGAAAAGGGCCAGCAACGGCCCAAGCGCGATCGGTACTCCCAGGCCGCCAACCACCGCGCCGATCAAGTTTGCCAGAGTCGACCGCGAAGCGTCCCCCTCGCCGATCAGCAGCCCCAGTATCGGAACCAGCATGGCAATCCCCAGCCCTTCGGCGAAATGGGCCAGGATCAACAGTGCGAATACCAGCCCTACTCGCCCGGGATGGGATCGGGCGATCTCGAGCGGCGCCTCAAGTTTGCCAAGCGTCAAATTGGCCCTCGTTCAGTAAGGAATGCGACTGTCGAAAAAATGGTGTTCGCCGCGCAAGTGCGTGATGGCGGTGGCGTAGAAATGGTGGGTGGCGTAGTGGCGGAAGAAGCCCGGCGCAATGCCCGGCTCGACCTCGCCGAATGCCGTGGCCTCGAACGACAGCCGGCGGCAGGGCATCTTCCAGTGCCAGGTCGAAACGCGCATCGAAATGAAGACGCGGCAATGGTTGAGGATGTCGCGCACGCCCTCTTCGCTCATGCCGATCGGTCCGCCGGCTTCGAAGATCAAGTCGAACTTCCGGTTCGAATTGGCCGCAAGGAATTCCCGATAACCGATACGGTGCAACTCGATTTCGGGAAACAACTTCCTGCCGACCTCAATCCGGCTTGCGAGGGGGTCGACGCCGACGATATGCTTGGCGCCGTCGGCGGCCAGCCATGTCGCCAGGCCATGTGCGCAGCCGATTTCCAACACGCTTTCCACCGGATTGGCATCGAGGTATTCGAACGCCGGGCGATAGCGGCAGGCCGCCCAATTCAGGGCGCGTGCGGGGTCGAAAAGCGGCGACATGGTCTGGAAGAATTCGCTGTCTAGGGTCAGGGTCATGCCGCTGCCGCGCCGTTCCATTTCGGCTCGAAAACGATCGATTCCAGCCTTGTCCAAATAATACTCATTGAGTCGCCGCATATTTCTGTAACGCGATGTCGTCCATCGGTCATAGTTCATGGTCAGCATGGGTCTTATCGCCTCGCTCGGAACAATTGATGGAAGGGCGTCGGATCGATAGCAATGGTGGAATCGAGGATCGCTGCTTCGAGTTCGGCGGCATCGATCTGCGGTCGACCGCGATCGTCGAAGCGGGAGCGCAGCACGGTACAGCGTTTGGCGATCCATCCGGCGACTTCGGGCACGAATTCGGTGATGCCGTGGTCGATCAGGACCATGCGGCGATCGGTGCACAAGGCCTTCCAGAACGTGGTCGACTGGAAGAAGTCGTAGACGTAGACGTCGAACTCCGCCATCACCGACTCGAACAACTGGTATGTCGTCGGCGCGATCGCATCGGTCGGATGTCGACGGTGGCCCCAGGCGCCTTCGGGATGCGGCTTGCAGGTCAAATCGATCGGCATGCGCGACAGGGTTTCGGCCAGGCGGACTTGGGAATCGACGTGAATCGGGTCGGGCAGGCGCGGCGGCCAGGGCTGTTGCCCGCCGCGCAGTGCGGTCATGACATAAAGCACACGTGGGCGCGGACCATTCGGCCGCGGTTTGAGGGATCGAAGGCCTTGGAATTCGGGATCGGGGGCTGCAGTCGCCTTGATGTCACAGGGGGACCAATCGCCGGCGGCACGAACCGCCGGCTGCCGTGCAACCAACTCCGCCAACTTGTCCGAGCACACCGCAAATCCGGTCGAAGCCAGGCACTCGCGAATGGCAAGTTCGGAATCCGATGTCGACGTGCCGGTATCGCCGCTATGCGAGAAGCGAACTACCTCGCCGCCTCTGCGGCGAACCTCGATGCCTAACGCGCGGGGCAGATGGCGGCTGCCGGTCGCGGTCCATAGGCGTTCGGGGAGGCGCCGGATCGAACGCAGCCGCGCCAGGTCGCGATCGGCCTGTTCGATCGCCATCGCGACGATCAGCCGCGCCCACGCCAGGGCACGCGCGCCGACGGGCTCGGGTACGGGCATCAGGTTCCCAAGCGCAGTCGCCATGCGCTCGGACACGGCGCGGCGCCGATCCGGACGCAGCAATGGCTGGGGGTCGGCGCGGCCGGACTCGATCAAAACGGAATCGGCGACGTAACGGGCGGCGCGGTCGCCGGCGAGCAGTTCGGCGCAGAGCAGGTCGTTGAAGCTGCAGACGGCGATCTCGGGCGCGAGGAAATTGCGCGGCCAGCGCCACCACGGCCGGCGCGTGACCGCATTCTTCAGGGCCCGCGCCCAGGCCAGGGACGGAACCGGATAGCGCGTCACGAGCGGGCGGCGGGGCGGCGGCTGGCCGTCGTTCAAGGCGGAAAAAATGGGCGAGGCGCCGGTCCAGCGCAAGCCCGCGGCCGGGCCCGCGCCAAGCGCCATGGCGCCTTCCAATATGCCCAGCCACTGGCCGCAAACCGCCGGCAGCGCCAATTCGACGATCGCTCGTTCGCTCTCGTCGCCCAGCGTCGGCGGCAGCGCCAGCAGGGCATCGACCACGGCCCGCGTCGCGTCCCGCGTCTCGGCATAACGCACCGGCCATGCGACCGAATCCCGCCAACCCGCGGCATCCAGCGCGTTCAAGTCGAACGGGCTGGCGGTCAGCGGCTGGTGCAAGGTCACGCCCGCCTGCGATCCATGCCGAGGTGGCGACCGAAGATCTGCGCGATTTCCAGCTCCTCGGCGAAATCGATGTCGACCGACCGGATTGCCGGCATGTAGTAGCCGCGCATGCCGGGGCCGGAGAAACTCAGCTTGTCGAGAAAGGCCGGAACCGATGCCGCATAGGTGCTGCCATTGCCGGCGCGCAGCCGGCCAAGGCTCTCGCCCGAAGTCATATAGTGCTCGGGCCAGACCGGTTCGAGCGTGCCGTCGGCGTTCTCGCGCAGGGCCTGGAACGGATAATGGGCGAAATTGGTCACGGCGATGGCGAAATTGCAGCGCGGCGGATCGATCATCCCGACCACCGCGGCGATGTCGTCGGCGGTACGCAGCGGCGCCGTGGCATAGAGGCAGCACAGCACGTCGTAATTGCGGCCCTGTTCGCGTTCTCGTGACAGGACGCCGCGACAGACCTGCGGCACATGGACCTCGTCGGTGGCGAGCGCGGGGTCGCGCATCTGGACTTCGCCACCGTATTTCCGTCCGGTGTCGGCAATCTCGGCATCGTCGGTCGAAACCAGGACGCGATCGAACAGTTTGGTGGTCAGGGCGGCTTCGATCGTCCAGGCGATGATCGGCCGACCGAGGAAATCGGCGACGTTCTTGCGCGGCAGGCGCTTGGAGCCGCCGCGGGCGGGGATGATACAGAGACGTCGCATGGCTAGGCCATGCTCCGATCGAGACCGCCGCGTCCGGTGGCGGTCTGGCGGATGTCGGCCGCCACAGCGAATGCGAAGGCACGGAAGATGCGCGCATTGGCCCGCAGCAGCGAGCCGAAGCGCGGTCGGCCGGCGCGGTCATGGATTGGTACCGGGACCAGGCGATGCGGCAGGCCGGATCGCAGCGCCACCAAGGCCAGTTCGGTGCCGATCGAACTTGTGCCGTCGAAACGGCCATGGCGGCGATAAAGCGCGATGGCGTAGGCCTTGAGCCCGCAGAGAATGTCGGGAACGCCGAATCGCCAGCGCGTGTAGAGGTCGAACACCCACTCCGACAGTCTTGCGGGTTGCGGCCGCTGTCCCAGCACGAGCTGCGCTTCGCCGGCCAGGATCGGTGCCGATAGCCGCGCGATCATGGACGGCTCGTGCTGTCCGTCGGCATCGAACGTGACCACGATCGCCGCTCCCAGGCGATCCGCCGCCTCGAATCCAGACTGCAAGGCGCCGTCATAGCCGCGATTGGCGTCATGCCGCACGACTTCGGCGCCGGCGGCGCGGGCCAACTCGCCGGTCCGATCGTTCGAGCAATCGTCGACCACGATCGGGCGGCCAAAGGGCAAGACGGCCTGCACCACCTGCGCCACCGTGGCCGCCTCGTTGTAGGCCGGGATCACGATCGCAATCACGTCAAATCCGACAGCCGCACGCATTCGCCCGAGGGCAAGTCGCGCGCCAGCTGGCGTCCCACCAGCTCGCCGGCGCGATAGGGCGGCAGCGCATCGCGCGGGCAGGGGCGCAACGGAATGAGATCGCCCTGGGCGATGACGGCGCCTTTCGACAGCGCGCGCGTCGTCCGCAACGCCCGGCGCTGCAGCACCACGGTCTCCTGCTCGTTGTCCATCACCCGCTTCTCGGCCGGACCCAACGCGGCCTCGAGTTCGCGCGTGCGGTCGACCATGTCGCGCCAGCTGCGCGGGTCCATCGAGAACTTATGATCCGGGCCGACCCGCGTCATGTCGTCGGTGAAGTGCTTCTCCACCACCCGCGCGCCCAGCGCCACCGCGCCCAGCACGGTGGCATGCCCGGGCGTATGATCCGACAACCCCAGCACCAGGTCGGGAAACTCGACGGCATAGATCTTGAGCACGTTCAGCGCCACGTGGCGGAGATTGTCGAGCGATGCGGTGTAATTGGTGTTGCACTGCATCAGCACGATCTGGTCGGTGTGGCGGCGCGCGACCGCAACCGCAGCCCGCACCTCGTCCATCGCCGCCGCGCCGGTGGCCATCAGCAGCGGCTTGCCGGTCTTGGCCATGGCCTCGATCTCGGCGTGCCAGGTGATGTCGCCCGATCCCAGCTTCCAAGCGCAGACATGGGGCAGCAAGGGATCGATATAGGCTAGGTCGTAGGGCGCGGTGAAATAATCGATGCCGGCCTTGGCGCAGGCCTCCTTCAAGGCCGGAGTCCAACCCAGTGGGATCGAGGCCTCCTTGTAGACTTGGAACACGCTCTTCTTCCAAGTCGACTGATGCGACTGCTGGCCGCCCAGCGACTTGAAGCCGTGATCCGAAACGATGGTTTCGGCAGCGAAGTTTTGGAACTTGGCGGCGTCGGCCCCGGCCTCGGCGGCCAAATGGATCAAGTGTTTGGCGCGCTCGAGATCGCCGTCGTGATTGGCAGCGATGTCGGCGATGAAATAGGTCGGGTGCAAGTCGCCGACGCGCTTGCGGCCGATGGCGATGTCCTTGCTCATAGCTTGGCGATTTCCTCTCGCAGGCTGGGCAGCGATCGGCCGAGGGCCGATTCGAACCGCGTCACGTCCATGCGCAAATCCTTGGGCCGTGGCGCGCGGCCGGGCAGGGCGCTCGACTCGCCGACCGTGGCCGTCGCCGTCGACAGCCCGAAGCGCGCCGCCAGCAACAGGGCGAAATCGGCCTTGCTGGCGCCCTCACGGCAACCGAGATTGAAGGCACCGGTCAGGCCGAGCCGCGCCGCCTCGACAATCAATCCGGCCAAGGTCGTCATGTGCAGCGGCGAAAACAGCACGTCGCGGAAGAAGGTCGCCGCGCGCCCGGCCCGCAGCGTTTCGATCACGAAATCGCTCAGGCTGGACCGGCCCTGCGTCCGCGAAGGGCCGAAGAAATTGACCCGCAGCACCAGCCCGCGCGGATGGCGCAAGACTGCCGCCTCGCCTGCCAGTTTGGATTTGCCGTAGGCATTGACCGGCGCTTCGCCGCCTTCGCAGTGCGGACCCGCCTCGTCGGGATAGACCTGGTCGGTGGAAAGAAACACCAGCTGCGATGCGGCCGGAAGTGCGCCTGCCAGATTCGCTGCCGCCTGACGATTGTCGCGATCAGCACGCACGGGTTCGCGCTCGCAGCCGTCGACGTCGGTGAAACCGGCAGCATGAACGACCGTATCCGGTTTTGCAGCGGCGATCAGGCGCGCGACCGCCCCAGCGTCGGCCAGTTCGCAATCGCTGCGCCGCGGCGCCTGCGCGGCAGGAAAGGCCTCAAGCAAGTATGGACCGAGCAGGCCGCCCGACCCTGTGATCAGGACTCCGGCCACGAACGACCTACAGCAGCGCCTCGAGTCCGGCCTGGTCCAGCCATTGGTCGTTGGTGTCGCTGGCGTAGCGAAAGCTCTCGGCCAGCGGCTTGGCGCCGTCCTCGCGGAAGCTCTTGCGCGACCAGGTGACGATCGCCGGCTCGATGACGTAGCGATCGCCGATATCCACCGCCGTACGGCTGTCGTCCTCGGTGATCAGGACTTCGTGCAGCTTCTCGCCGGGGCGAATGCCGACCAGCTTGTGCGGCAGGCGCGGCGCCATCGCCTTGGCCAAGTCGACCACCTTCATGCTCGGAATCTTGGGCACGAAGATCTCGCCCCCGCGCATTTCGGCCAGCGAGGACAGCACCATGGCGACGCCCTGTTCAAGCGTGATCCAGAAGCGCGTCATGCGCGGATCGGTGATCGGCAGCTCCTTGGCGCCGGCGGCGATCAGCTTCTTGAACAGCGGCACCACCGAACCGCGCGAGCCGTAGACATTGCCGTACCGCACCACGGCGAAATGCGGGCCGCGGTGGCCGGTCAAATTGTTGGCGGCGATGAAGATCTTGTCGGAGGCCAGCTTGGAAGCGCCGTAGAGATTGATCGGATTGGCCGCCTTGTCGGTCGACAGCGCTACCACGCGTTTGACGCCGGCGCGGATCGCCGCCTTGACCACGTTCTCGGCGCCCATGACGTTGGTGTTGATGCATTCGAACGGATTGTATTCGGCCACCGGCACGTGCTTGAGGGCGGCGGCATGGATGACGTAGTCGACTTCCCGCATCGCCATTTCCAGCCGTCCGAGATCGCGCACGTCACCGATGAAATAGCGTAGGCACGGGTGGGTGGCGGGCGAAAGCTCCTGTGCCAGATCGACCTGCTTCTGCTCGTCGCGCGAGAACACGATCAAGCGATGGGGCTTGAAGGTCGCGACGACCCTACGGATGAAGGCCTGACCGAACGAACCGGTGCCGCCGGTGACGAGGATGGACTTGCCGTTCAGATCGACGGCGGGGAATTTGACTTTACTTGGCATGGTCGCAACCTGTCCTGGATGTTCGGTTCCGAATTTTAGCGATTGGGCGTGGGCTGGGTTCGTCGAATTGGCGCGTATGGTTACGATGTCACGCAGGCGCGGCATCGCTTTGCGTCGCGGTTTTTGCGTTCGTTCAGGCATCTGGCGATCGGTTGTGACCGGCTTTAGCCAGTGTGGCCGCCGGGCCGCGAAGCAGCGAGGCTCTCCAGCAGTCTGTCGACTGCCGTTTCGGCTTCGGCCGCTAGGGCGTTGGCGTCCGCACCGGGGCGGTAGTCGGTCAGTGGGAAGCTGAACCCCGACAACGCTTTGAAGTAGCGTGCGGCATCGAGCCGCGCTCTGTCGGGATCGATTGCACCGGCCAGCGCGCGCTCCAGGGCGGGGCGGATATCGTCGAAAGACCGAATCACGGAAACATGGGGTAGGAGATTGAAGGAATTGTTGCGGCCAAACACAAGTACCGGCTTGCCCATCAGCGCGGCCTCCAGCGCCACGGTTCCGGTCATCGTCACCGTCGCCGCCGCCTTGCGCGCAATGTCGATGCCGCGCTCGGCGACATCGAGCATCACCACGTTCTTGAGCTCGGCGATCTGGCGGTAGAACTCGGCAGGGCGAAGTCCGACGGCATGGACCGTCTCCTTGACGGCCAGCATGACTCCGGCCGGCAAATCGCGCGACAGCGCCGCGATTGCTGCCTGCTGGAAAAAGAACTCGGGGCTCACCAAACCGACCATGGCCTCGGGTTCCTGCTGGAGCGCGTAGAAAACGAAAGGGCGGTTCTCCAACGCCGTCAACTTGGCTGCGTGCGGCCCCGACAAGGCACGGAAATGCCACCACCGTCGCAATGCGAAGGCGATCTCGTCCCGCAGCCAGTAGCCCTGCGTGGCCTTGGTTTCATTTCGTATGCGACCCTTGGCAGACCGCCACAACCGTCGGGCAATGTCGCGCACCGCGCCGCTCAGGGTCGCCGCCCGGAAGAAATTCGTCCGATCAATGAGGTCTTGCAGATACCCCGTGATCGGGGGTATCTCGCCGGCCTCTGCGCCGTGAAAGCCGGCGGCGACGCCGGCATGTCCGCCGAACCGATCTTCCGCCCAGTAGAATCCGGTATCGATCCGGTTGGTGGTCAAGATTCGAAACGGTATGCCGAGCGCGCGGGCGACCCGCCATACCTCACCGCTGCCACCGAACACCAGATCGAACCGGTTTCTGGACATGTGGTCGAACCAGTACTCCAGCACTTCGACGAATGCCGCCAACATTCCGATATAGCCGCATTGCGAGGCGCGCGATCGGAAGAAGCGCGAGCCGCCGAGTGCATAGCCGCGGCCGAGATGCCGGTCGGCGACCGCCATGAGATTGAGCGTGACCCCCAATTTGCGCTCGAGAATGCGCGCGCGGTCGACGATTTCCGCATCGCCACCAACCGGACGCAGTGCCGCTAGCACGGTCTGGGGCGCCACATGGATGGTGTCGAACACGCCAGCACGATCGAATTTGCGAAGGTAGTCGCTCTGCTCTGGAAAGCCGCAGTAATAGTGTATGCGCGCGCCGGTGCGGCGCTTGAGCGCCGCCAAGATCGGATAGGTCGCTCCAAATTCTTGGGCGGCATGAATCGCGCCAACGGATTTGATCTGGTCGGCCATGGTCATGCGAGTTGATGAAAGTTTCCGGTCGTCAAGTTTGCCACCCTCATATCAGATTGCCTTGCTTTCGATCCGTTCGGATATGGCGGCCGCCATATGTACGGCGGAATCCCGTAGCAGAAACCGATCCGACTTCTCGTTCGGGATTGGCGGTTCTCTCAGCGCCGCAATCAGGCCTGCGCGATCGGTCGCGCAGGGAATGACTCCGGCGGCGATTGCCGTGATCCAATGGCGCTCAAGCATGCGCGGCAGAACCGCTAGCGTCGGCGTGCCGAGAACCGTCGACTCGACCATCAGGATCGTCGTCAGCCCGACGACCAGGTCGGCGGCGTACATCAGCTCGAGCGGATCGCCGCCCCGGCTGACGGTGTCGAATTCGGCCAGATAGGGCCGATATTCTTCGAGATCGTCCCTCGGATGCAGGCGCAGGACCCGGTATGGACGCGGGTCAAGGGCCGCACTGGCGTCGAGAAATTCCTCGATGACGATATGGGTCCGCAAATCGCTGCCGCCGCGACCGTGCAGCGAGTATCCCGGCTGCCGTTCGAAGCGTCCTGCATCGAGTCCGTGCGAAGCTTCGCCGAGGAACACCATCACGCGCCTGCCGCCGGCGTCCGGCAGGACGCGGCGTCTCACTGCTGGGCGACCTTCCATCGCAAGCTCTTCGCGGCGCCTGCTGGCCCGATCGACATGGGGATGGCCACACACGACGACACGAGCCTCCGGCATGCCGAGCGCGACGTAACCGGCTGCAATGGCGGCATCCGGGACCAGCAAATAGTCGGGCCGATGGGCGAGGGGATCGTTGCTACGGCCAGCGAAACGCAATTCCATGGCGTTGGCGCCATCGACCGCTCCGAAACTCGTGATCGAGCGGGTGCGCGCTCGATCGATCAAGGTAAGGCCGAGGGTGTCCGGGTTCTTGGCGGTTCCCACCACCACCGCGTCCGGCCGATATTGCGTCAGGAGATCGCCGTCGGGCCGGTGAAACCCGACACCGAGTTCGGCCAATTGACGGGCGCCGGACTCCGCTGCGGTCATGATCACGTCGTGACCCAGGCCTTGCAGCGCGCCGGACAAGGGCGCCAGAAAATTCGCCGCGCCGGTGTCTTCGACGTATGACAGGATCCGGGCCACGATCAGGACAATGCGGTCGGACATCCGTCGGCCGCGGACTTCCGTGCCGCACGGATCACTTGATCGGTGCGCGATGCCGATCGCGCCGAACTCAGCAGCAGACGCCCCTGGTCCAATGCCGAAACCAGATCGTCGTAGAGGGCGTATAGCGCCTCGTAGGCGCCCGAGGGCAAAGGCTGGCGCCGATCGGGATCGACTTCCAGATCGCCATCCAGCGTGCGGCAGGGCCCGAGCGGATGATGGAAGATCGAGACGCCCGAATTCAGCAGTTCGATCCGTCCGCGTTCGCCCCAAAGATCGAGGCTCATTTCGCGATAGTTGCGGAAATCGATCGGGGCTGCCGCCAGCGTCGCGCCGGTCTCGAAGGTCAGCGTGAACGGCAAGGCGCCGTCGCCCGGAATCGGCGCATCGGGCAGCGGTCGCCACGCTCCGGTGCTGCGCGCCTCCCGCACTTCGCCCAGCAACATGCGCGCAAGGTCGACCAGGTGCGAGCCGTTGTTCATCAGGCCATTGCCATAAGTTCCGAATGCGGCCTGAATCGGACCGACCAATTCGGACAGTTTGCTACCTGCCAAGGCGCGGATGCCGGCATCGCCGCGCCGCCAGAAGTTGACCTGCACTGTCAGTCCGCGCGAATCGCACATGGCGGCGAATGCCTCGGCCTCGCCGTCCGCGATGCCAAGCGGCTTTTCCGCCATGATGCCTTCGAGCGCAGGCAGGGCGGCCAGTATTGCGGGGCGTGTTGCCGGCGGTGAAGTGAGCACCGCGACGCGATAGAACGCAGGCTCGGGCAGCGCCTCGATGCGGTCGACTACGACCGGAATCCTCCAGCGCTCGGTCGCCAGGCGCCTGGCGGCCGGGTCGGGGTCGACCACGGCGCACCAATCGTAGCCGGGGTGGGATTGCAGCGCCTGGGCATGGACCGCGCAGCGGAACACCCGGTTCATGGCTCGATTGTCGGCCAAGCCGGCCGCGATCTTGCCGAAGCCGACCAGCACCGTCGGTCGGCTCATCGCGCAGCCCGGCTCTGGCAGTGGCGGTTGATGTCGGCAAGGGCGGGTTCGGCCTGGAGCAAAGCCACGATCTCGCGGGCTCCGAAGGCATCGCCATATTTCGGTTCGAGTAGCCGATAGACTTCGGAGATGAACTCGCGGTCAGCAGGATAGTCCAAGACGCAGCGCAACTCCGGCGCCAGGCAGTCCGCTGGCGCCGTCAGGTGATGCACGCGATAGCGCTCGGGGTGTTCATAAAAGTACAGCGAGACGTGCTCGCGTACCGGCGGGTCGTCGATCGTTTCGGCGACATGTTCGAGCGCATCGAGCCGAAACACCTGGACGTCGAGACCGCGCGGATAGGTCGAGCGCTGCGTGGTCGAGACCACGTCGACGCCGCCGGCGAGGAAGCTCTCGACACCGCGATCGATCACCTGAGGATCGATCAGCGGGCAATCGCCGCACAGCTCGACGACGATTTCGGAACGCTGGCTACGTTGCGCGCCGACGACGCGGGCCAGCACGTCGTCCTCCGAGCCGCGAAAGCAGGCCACGCCTTCGGTTTCGGCCCAGCGCGCCGTGGCATCGTCGGTCGGGCGGTCGGTGGTGGCCAAGACGATCCCGTCCAGCCGCTTGGCAAGTCGCAGTCGCGCCAGCATGCGCGACAACGCCGGGCGGCCGGCAATGTCCGAAAGAATCTTGCCAGGCAGGCGCGACGAGGTCATGCGCGCCTCGATCGATGCGACGACCCTAGGCATCAGTTCGGCCGATTGTTGCGTTCCCACGCGGCCAACGCCGCGCCGGCGCCATGGACCTTGCGGATCGCCGCCGCCAGCCTTTCCGCAAGATCGGCATCGACGTCCCAGGACGGCGGCTGATACTGAATGACTTCGCGCTCGTACATGCGCTCGACCACCGGGCATAGCCCCTTGGCATAACTGCGGTTGGTGAGATTGAACGGAAATCCCTTGTCGCCGATGGCGACGCGGCGCTGGAACATCGGCAACCAATAGAGCGGCGCGACATAGCCGGCGGCGATCGGAACGCCTTCGGCCTGGAGGGCCTTGGCGAAAGTGGCGCGGGATACCCCAACCTTGTTTTCGTCGTAGCGTACGGTCCACATGTAATAATTGTGCCGGCAGCCCTCGCGCACGGCGGGCGGCGTCCACCCGGCCAAGTCCTTGGTGCCCTCGGTAAGCGTCTGCGCCACGCGCTCGCGGCGTTCGACGTGTTCTTCGACGCGGTCGAGCTGGGCCAGTGCCACCGCCGCCGACAGCTCGGTCATGCGGATGTTGAAGCCGACGATGTTGGTGCTGTCGGCCAGCTTCAAGGTTTCGACCAGGTTTTCGCCATGATTGCGAATCAGCGCTAGGCGCTGGGCCAAAGCATCGTCATCAGTGACGCAGACGCCGCCTTCGCCGGAATGAATGTGCTTGTGGTAGTTGAGGCTGAAGACGCCGATATGACCGATCGTGCCGCAGGTCCGGCCATGTTCGTGCGACAGCGGCGCCTGGGCGTTGTCTTCGATCAGCCACAGGCCGTTCTGATCGGCGATTTGCCTCAACTCGGCCAGCCGCGCCGGATGTCCGAACAGGTTGACCGCGAGGATGGCCTTGGTCCGCGGCGTCAGATTGGCCCGCACCGAGCTCGGGTCGATGCAGAAGCTGTCGGCCTCGATGTCGGCGAATACCGGTATGCCGCCCCAGATCAAGGGCGCCACCACCGTCGCCGACATGGTGTAGGGCGGAACGATCACCTCGTCGCCCGGGCCGATGCCGACCGCGCCCAGCGCGGCTTGCAGGCCGGAGGTGGCCGAGTTGACCGAGATCGCGTGCTTGCTGCCATAACGCCTGCACCAGGCCGCCTCCAGCGCCTTGACCGTGGTTCCGCCCATGAAATTGGGACCCGGGCTGCCGTAGAAGCCCGACAACGTGCCCGACTTCATCACCGTCATGACGGCGTCGATCTCGGCTTGGCCGATCGAAGGGTAGACCGGCAGCGGTCGATCGAGCGTCGGCCGGCCGCCGAGAAGAGCGAGTTCGGTCATGCGGCGGTTCCCAGTTTCGATGCGTTGCGCGCAAACCATTCGGCGGCAAGGTCGAGCACTCGCTCGAGCGTCGCGGTCGCGACATCGTCGCCCAATCGTTCGGCGATGAAGCGCGCGCGGTCCAGATCGGCTGGTGTGTCCACCACCAGCGAAAGGCGCGGATCGATCCCGGCCGCGGCCTCGTGGTTGACGATGCGGAAGCGGTCGGGACGGTCGTAGAAGTAGCGGGTCACGTGCTCGCGGTCTTCGGCATCCTGGGTCTGGGCCAAAGCTGCCCGCAAGGCCTGGGTTCTGATCACTTCGGCGGTCGCGCCCGGCGGATAGGTCTTGCGCTGGGCGTTGGTCGCAAGGTCGGCGTCGGCGGACTCGGCCATGGCGCGCAGGCGATCGATCAGGCCGGGATCGTGGAAGGGTCGATCGCCGCAAATGCGGGCGAAGCGCGATAGGCCGTAGCGATCGGCACAGGCTAGGGCCCGGCCGGCAACGTCGTCGAGATCGCCCCGGAAGCAGGCCGCGCCCTCCTTCTCGACAAAGGCGGCGATGACATCGTCCTCGGCGCGGTCCGAGGTCGCCACGATCAAGGGCGGCGCGCCCGCCACGCGCCGGGCGCGGTCCAGCACCAGGCCCAGCATGGGGCGGCCGCCGATTTCGACTAGCGCCTTGCCCGGCAGCCGGGTCGAAGCGAAACGCGCAAAGACGATGCTGCCGAAACTCACGCCAGATCCTCGGCCTTGATCAAATCGCCGGCTGCGACGGCGCGCTTGAGCTTGCGGCCGACCACCTTGGGCATCTCGTCGGCTTGCAGCCCCCAAGCCGGACGCAGCCAGGTCAGCCATTCGCGCTTGACCGGGGTGCCGGCGGGAATGTCGGCGGCGGCGCCGATCGAGCGCCGCATATGGGCCAGCAGTTTTTCCTCGGAAGGCGCGCGTTCGCGCCGGTCGCGGCCGAGATAGGTTTCGGCCGCCCGCACCGCCTTGACCAGCGCCGCCATGTCGGCCGGGTCGGCCGACAGCGCATGATCGTGGAAGGCCTGGTTTTCCTTGCGGTAGGTGAAGTGCTTTTCCAGCGCCACCGCGCCCGCCGCCACCGCCAATTCGCAGGCCTTGATGTCGAGGGTGTGGTCCGACCAGCCGACCGGAAGGCCGAACTCGCGCTTGAGCCAGCCGATATTGCGAAGGTTGGCTTCCTCGGCCGGAGTCGGATAGGCGGCGACGCAATGCATCAGCAGCAGCGATCCGTCCCCGCGTGCCTTGGGTCGCACCGAAAGGAAGGCCTCGACCGCGCGCGCGACTTCGTCCTGCGTACCGAGGCCGGTAGAGATGATGGTCGGCTTGCCCTTGCCGGCGATATGCTTGATCAGATCGAGATAGGTCAGGTCGCCGGATGAGACTTTGAACACGGGCGCGATGCCGTCGAGGAAATCGGCATCGGCCATGTGGAACGGTGTCGAAAAGAACACGAGGCCGCGATCGCGGGCGCGTTCGGCCAATCGCGCGAATTGTGCTCGCGACAACTCAAACCGGCCGGTGCGCTGGCGCCGTTCGGGTTGTACGGTCGAAATGTAGTGGCCGAGCGTAAAGGTCTGGAACTTGACGGCGTCGACTCCGCATTCCGCAGCTCGGTCGATCAAATCGGCGGCCACACGCTCGTCACCCTCGTGATTGACGCCGATCTCGGCAATGATCCACGTCCTGTCAGGTGCGCGGAAGTCGGGTACTGCCTTCATCACCATCTCCTCAGGCGAACAGCGCTTCGGGAAACGCCCGACCCATGAAGCCCACCATGATGCGCCGCAAATGGAAGGGATCGCTGCCCGGTAGATTGACGCCGTCGATCGCCGACGGGCAGATCGTGACGCCATGAGCCTTCAGGCGTTCGATGACCCGCTGGTCGTAATGCGCGGCCTGACCCTCGGGATAGGAAAATAGATCGACCGGCCGCCCGATGCCTCGACTCAATGCGGCGAGACAGTCGCCGATCTCACGATCCAAATCGCGATCGTCGAGATAGGACAAGATCTCGTGGTTGACGGTATGCCCGCCGACCTCGTAGTCGGGCGGCGCATCGAGCCGGCGCAACTCGTCCCAAGTCAGATTGCGGTAATTGGGCGCCGGATCGTCAAAGCTCTCGACTCCGGTGGCCACGGCCAGTTGCGAGAGCGCGGCTTCACGTTGGGTCGGCCGCATGCGCTTCATCGGTGCCTTGACCGCCACCACGGCGGCGATGCGGTCTTCAGCCGAGTCAAGCGAGAGGCGATCGGGCAGGTCGTCGGTTTCGAGTCGCAATTCTGTCCGGGTGGTGGTGTTGATCATGTGCTCGATCTTATCGACCCAAAAGCGCCGTTCGGTCCCGACGAAACCGCTGGTGACGAAGAAGGTCGCGGGAATGCGATGGCGTCGCAGGACAGGCAGCGCGTCGGTCGCGACATTGGCGAAGGAGTCGTCGAACGTCACCGCGACGCTGCGCGGCGGCAGGCTGTCGCCCGCTTGAAGCCGCCCAGCCATCTCGCGCAAGGACATAGGATGGGCGCGATCGGCCACGCGTTCCATTTGCCGTTCGAAGGTGTCCCGCGGCAAATGCTTAAGGGAAAAATTTTCGATCCCTGCCGACGGCGCCGACGTGACGCCGTGATAGAGCAGGATCGTCGCGATGTTCATGCTGCGCGCTCTCCGGAAGGCCGCAGGGCCAGGAAGCGCTGTAGGGCCTCGTGTTTGGTGGCCAGTGGCATGGCGCTGAAATAGCGGCCACGCTCGTTCTGCGGCCTACCGGGGATGCGCGTCCGGGCGGCCCGTATGCGGCCGACGACGTCGATAACCAGGCGCGTGGCAACAACGCTGGTCAGAAAACGCAGGTGAAATATCTCGGTGCTGGGGCCGATGGCCACGGTCTCCTGCGCCAATATGTCCCCAGTGTCGAGGTCGGCATCGACATAGTGAATGGTGACCCCAATTTGGTCGAGTCGGCCTTGGTGGATTGCCCATAGGTCGGAATCGAGACCGCGATGATATTGGGTCAAGCCGCGATGCACGTTAATGCAGCCCCAGCGCGGGACCGCCAGCACGCGCTGTCCCAAGCGTCCGGTGCCGAAGACCACGACTAGATCCGGGGCAAGAGCGGCGAGGTGCTCGGCCACGCCCGGCTGGTTGACGTCGTCGACCTCAACCACGCGGCGGGACAGGGTCTCGGGCAAAGTGGGCGCCGTGCCGCCATGGGCCGAGTCGAAAAACCGGTTTTCGAATGCATCCTCTTCGGCGGCGAAGAAGGGGCCGATCGGGAAGGGTTTGGTGATGCGCCGCCGCTCGTAAAAAATACCAACAATATCGGCGTGCTCCGCCAGGCAATTGATGAAGTAGGTGTGGTGCTTGGTAGGTGTCGACAAGACCGCGATCTTCACGGCAACGCCCTCGCGCGCGGATTCGTGAGGGGCTGCTCTCGTAATAGGGCCTCGGCGATTTCCCATTCGAAGCCGCCGATCAGCGATAGCGCGGCGCGCTTGTCGAGCACGACATGGCCGACCCGGCCGCCCTCGAGTTTTCCAGTCGAATTGAAGAAGGCGGTGCGCACCACCTCCATGTCGCCGGCGGCGCGGTAAAGCTCGTCGCTTTCCAGCCGCAGGGCGGCGCTTCGGCGTAACGGTTCCAGGCCGCTGCCGGTGTGGCGATAGAAAGAGTCGGTCTCGGGGCGAACGCCGATCACGCGATCGGTCGAAAACAATTCCATCATGTCGATCGCGGCGTCGATGTGCTGGGCGCCGCGGAATGGGGACTCGACATAAAGCAAGGCAAGGGCAGTCGGGTTCGAGCGGTTCTCGACATAGCGCTTCAAGGCGTCCGCCACGGTCTCCTCGAGGAAGGAATTGGGGCGCGCCAAGTCGCGGCTGCGCCTGATGCCCATGACGCGCTCGCCGAAGCGGCGCCCGACGTGATCCAGCACCTTTTCGTCGGGGGTGGTGACGACGACGTCGACCACGCGCTTGGCCGCCAGCGCCGCTTCGATCGTCCAGTCGATCAAGGGCTTGCCGCCGAGCTGACGCAGCGCGGTCGAATGCGGGTCGGTCGCCATGCCGCGCACCGGCAGGATCGCGACCGCCGACAGCGTGGCCTCGCCGAGCCGCTTTTCGACGATCTGCGAGCGGGTGGCGAGGATGCGTTCCTCGTTGCGGGTGAGGCTGGAGCCGTGCTGGCGGTAGTAGAACAACGGCAGATTGACGTTGCGCACGCCGAAGCGGCTGATGAAGCGCACCCACAGATCGTAGCCGTCCTGGCAGCGGAACTGCTCGTCGTAGCCGTCGATGGCTTCGAGGCATTCGCGCCGGATCATGGTGCAGGCGCCATGCGCCGGCTGGTCGAGCAGCGTAACCTGGGTGAAATCGTGGCGGCGGACGACGCTTTGCACCGCGCCGGTCTCGTCCGCCAGGTAGTAGTCCGGGAAAACCAGGCCGATCTCGGGATGGCGGTCGAGCGTGCCGACCAGCACGCCGAGCGCATGGCTGTCGAGCCAGTCGTCGGCATCGAGCCGCATCAGATAGCGCCCGGCCGAGGCCCGCAACGCGATGTTGTTGGTGACGTTGAGGCCCTGGTTGTGCTGGTGAATGGCCATGACTCCCGGCCGGCCGACATAGCGATCGATCACGGCGCGCGAATCGTCGGTCGAGCCGTCGTCGATGATCAGCAGTTCGAAATCGCGGAAAGTCTGGCCCAACACGCTCTCGATCGCCTGTTCGAGAAAGCGGCCGTAATTGTGGTTGACGATGTAGATCGTCACAGTGGGCTGATTGCCGTCGGCCATGTCAGTCTTTGGGGTCGATCACCGGCGCGCTGCCGGGGAAGAGGCTCTCGGCGAAATCCAGCAAGGTGTAATCGCCGAAACGCGGCGCCACCAGCTGCAGGCCGAGCGGCAGGCCGGCCGGTCCGGTCAAGAGCGGTAGCGAGATCGAAGGTGCGCCGATCATGGTCCAGACCAGCGCCGAATCGCGCGGTTCTTCGGGCGCCTCGATGGTCGGCGCTTCACCGGCGGTGGCATGAGTCACCAGCACGTCGACATCGGCGGTGAGGCGTTCGAGTTCATCCTCCATCGCCCGTTGGCGCCGCGTCGCCGCGACATATTGCTCGCGCGTGACCCGCGCGCCCTCCTCGGTGATGCGGCGGAAGATGTCGCTGACCTTGTCGGACTGGGCCAGTTCCTTCTGGAAATAGTAGTGCAGGCTCTTGTGATAGACCGTGGCGTGGGTGTCATGGGCGTCGGCGAAGACCTGCCGCAGATCGAGTTCGACCACGTCGACATCGGGCCGGTTGTCGATCTGATTGACCAGTTCGACGACGCGATCCTGGGTATGGCGGCTGGCGGTCTCCCAACCCGGCGCCTTGCACAGCGCGATGCGCCAGGGCCGGCCGCGATTGCGCTCGCGCTTGGCCGTCGCGGCACCGATGCGCCGCTCGGTCACCGGATAGTCGCGGCCGCGCTGAGCGACCGCGTCCAGCATCAGTCGCACATCGGCCACCGAGCGGCCGAACCACCCTATCGTATCAAGCGTGTCACAGGTCTTGAGCACGCCGGTGCGCGCAACCAGGCCGAAGGACGGCTTGTAGCCGATGGTGCCGACATAGCTGGCCGGGCGGACGATCGAACCCGCGCTTTGCGTGCCGAAGGCTACCGGCACGGCGCCGCAAGCCACGGCCACCGCCGATCCGGTCGAAGAGGTGCCGGCTATGCGCCCCTTCGACCAGGGATTGGCGGTTTTGCCGGCGGCGTGCACGGCGAACTCGGCGGTCGCGGTCTTGCCCATCGGCACCGCGCCCGCCCATTTGGCGTGCGAGACTGGCCGGGCGTCGTTGTGCGGCGTGAACCCGGTCCACAGATCGCTGCCCATCGCCGTCGGCATGTCGATGGTGTTGAAGATGTCCTTGATGCCCAGCGGAACCCCGGCCAGATGCGGCGCCGGCTTCCATTGCGACCAGTCGACCGCATCGGCGACGCGGGCGTAGCCCAGCGCCAGTTCGGCATCGAGGAAGGCCCAGGCATGGACGCGCGGCTCGATCGCCATCGCGCGGTCGAGGCAGGCCCGCATCCAGTCCGAGGGCCGCAACTGGCCTGAACGCACCAGCGCAGCCCCTTCGCTGGCGGTAAGCGTGGCCGGGTCCGCCCCCGAGCGGGCGGGTCGCGCCGTAGGGTAGTTCATGCCTTGGCCGCTGGTGTCGTCTGGCGCTTGGCGTCGGCCAGCGCGGCCTCGATCTCCACGCGCGTGAGGATGCCGACCTTTTCGCGGTGCGCGTCCATGATGGCGTAGAATTCCTCGCGGCTGTAGCCGCTGATCTTGAGGTAATAGTCCAACACCGGCGGCTCGTGCGGATCGATCTCGCGCACCAATCGGTTGCCCTCTTCGAGCGTCAGCAGGCCAGCGCGCACGTCCTGGGCGACATGGTCGGTGGTGCGGCCGTAGCCGCGTTTGAGGAACTTGGTGTAGTCGTGCACGCCGGGCATGCGGCACTCGACCGATTTGTAGCACTTGTAGGTGCCCTCGACATGGTCCTCGCGCCAACCATAGCGATCGCGCAGGAATTCGGTCTGGCGCTCGCCGTCCCAGAACACGTAATTGCCGATGTGGATGCCCCAGACGCCCTTGGCGGCGATCTCTCCGTCGCTCGGCAGCTTGAAACCGCCGAGGTCCGACAACGGCAAATAGTCGGTGGCGAAGGTCTCGGGGTAGTGAAAGGCCGAAATCTTGAAGAAGTAGTGCTGGTCATAGGGCAGGATCTTGTCGTAGGTGGCCTGGGGCGAAGCTTCGGCGGCGGACTCGCCATAGACGATCAGCTTGATGCCGTACTTGACCGCGGCCTGGACCGGAAACGCGCCGACTCCGGCATGACAGTGCCAGCAGGAATCGCCCAACAGTTCGAGCGAGCGGCGGGCGCAGCGATTGACCACACTGCGCCGCGGCGTGAACATGATGTGGTCGACGTCGAAGGTCTCGAGGCACCAATCCAGGTTCTTGCGGCCGGTTTCGGAGAACCAGTTGTGGCTGAAGGTGCAGGCCAGCGGCCGGACCTTGTAGACCTGGGTCAGCAGATAGAGCTGGTAGGCCGAATCCTTACCGCCCGAAATCGGCACCAGGCAGTCGTATTCGGGATGTTGGCCGCGAAACTTGTCGAGGATCTGCCTAAGGTCGGCATCGCGCTGCTTCCAGTCGATGTGCATCTTCTGCTCTTGGGAACGGCAGGACACGCAGATTCCGAGCTGGTCGAACACCGCATCGGGTTGGGTCGCTGGCATGCCGCAGCGCGTGCAGTAGTGCATGGTCGTGAACATCGGCCGGGTAGGGTCTGTCACATAGGCCATGGTGTGGTTCTCCCTGGCGCTTTCCGCTAGCGCCCGAAAATCGCGGCTTGCACTTCGTCGATCGGTTGGCCGTCGAGCAGATAGTGATCGCGGCGTCGCCCTTCTTCGGTCATGCCGCTGGCGCGCATGATGCCGACCATGCCGACATTCTTGGCCATGGTCGCGGCCACGACCTTGCGCATGCCGGCCGGGCCGAGCAGGTGGCCGCAGGCCGCGCGCCAGGCTTCGGTGCCGTAGCCGCGTCCCCAAATCCTGCGATCGCCGATCAGGATGGCGAGGTTGGCGACGCGGTTCGGCGCATCGACATAGGCCGTCATGTTGCCGACATGACCAAGCGCCGGATCCTTGGCCTCGATCGCCCAGAAGCAATGGCCGCCCGCCCGCATGCGCTGCCAGTAGTCGCGGCAGGAGTCGAGGGTGTGGCGGCGATGGCGTTGCTCGCTGTAGCGCATGGTCTCGGGGTCATTGAGCCAGCCGACATAGCGTTCGCTCAAGTGGCGTTCGGCGAACGGCGTCAGCACGAGGCGCTGGCTGGAAGCGATGGCGTTCATGCCGCCGCCGCCTGGTCGAGGAACAGCCGCGCCGAAACGAAGCTGAACAGGAATTTGGACATGCTGTTGGCCGAGGCGTCTTCCTTCAGCAATGTCGCGATCTCGTCGCGCTTGACCAAGTCGAAGATCGGCCCCGGCGCCAGCAGCCGGCCGATCACCTTCTTGTTCTTGCGATCGAGCAGCGAGTTGATCGAGGCGTTGAAGCCGCGCTTGCGGCGGTCCAGCCGCACCCGGTCGTTGAGCGTCCCGGCCATGGCCGCGCGTAGGAGGTATTTGGGATAGCCCGCGCCGATCAGATGCTCGCTCGGCACGGTGAAGGCGAATTCGGCCAAGCTGCGGTCGAGATAGGGCGAGCGGTTCTCGATCGAGCAGCGCATCGAGTTGCGGTCGTCCTCGGCCAGGATCACCGGCACGATCTCGTGGCGCAATTCGTTGAGCATGCGGTTGCGCAAAGGATCGCCGGCGTACGCGGCCTCGAAGAAGTCCTCGTCCAGCGGCTCGACCAGGCAGCCGTTGAAGCGGGCGCGGTCGAGGTAGATGTGGCCGCGCGCATCGGGCTGGCGGGCGAAGGTCAGCGGGTCCTTGAGCAGCGGGTTCTCGACGTGGGCGCCGTAGCTCTGCTGCCATTCCGCCACCAGCGCGGCGAAGTCCGGCTGGTCGCGCATCCCCGCCAGCCAGAAACCGTAATGATCGTAATAGCCGGTGAACAGCTCGTCGGCGCCGGTGCCCGACAGCGCCACCTTGAAGCCCTTGGCGGCGATCGCCTCGGACAGGAAGGAATGCACATAGTAGGAGATCGTCGCCACCGGCTTGTCGTGATAGCCGACCAGATCGGTCATGCGCTCGAGGAAGCCCTCGGTCGAGGTGCGCACGCTGACCAGCTTGCAGCCGAGATCGGCCACCGTCGCCTGGATGTTGGCGGATTCGTTGTAGCGCGGATCGGAATCGACGATCGAGAACGCCGTCACGTCGCGGCCGAAGCGCTTGACCGCCAGCGACACCAGCGCCGAAGAATCGATCCCGCCCGAAAGGCAGAACGCCAACGGCACGTCCGAGCGCAGCCGGATCTCGAGCGCCCGCTCGACCAGGGTCTTGGTCTCGGCCACGGCGGTTTCGCGGTTCATTTTGCGCGGCCGGAAATCGAGTTCCCAATACGCCACGCCGCTCGGAACGCCGGGTTCGGTCAGCACCGCCGTGGTGCCGGCCGGCAGCTCCTCGACGCCGCGATACCAGGACGAAGCCTGCTTGTGCAGCGATTTGAAGCCGTTGACCAGATAGCGCCGGATCTGGTCGGGATCGGGCTCGAAGCGCTTTCCGGCCAGCGCGGCCAAAGCCTTGGTTTCGGAGGCAAAGTAGAGCGTCGCGCCGTCGAAGTGCCAAAACAGAGGCTTTTCGCCGAAGCGATCGCGCGACAGGATCAGGCGTCCGGCCTCGGCGTCGAACAGGACGAACGCCCACATGCCTTCGAAGTGCGCGATGCCGTCGACGCCCCATTGGCGATAGGCTTTAAGCAACACTTCGGTGTCGGAAGTGGTACGGAAGACATGACCGAGGCCTTCCAGTTCGGCGCGCAGTTCGACGTAGTTGTAGATCTCGCCGTTGTGGATCACGCTCAACGGACCGTCGTTCATCGGTTGGCCGGCCCGCGGATCGAGATCGATGATCGACAAGCGGCGGTGCAGCAGGCGCACCGTGTCCTTGCCGAGCCGGCCGAGATGCATGCCCTCGCCGTCGGGTCCACGGCGCGCGAGCGCCTCGAGCGTGGCGCGCAGCCGCTCGGGCTCGGGATTGTCGCGGCCGAAACTGCCGGCGATGCCGCACATGGTCTGGTTCGATTTCGGGGTCGAGGGCGGAACCGTCCGCCAATGCTGCCGCAGGCCGGGTGACAACCACCCGGCCATGAATACCCTACTAACCGCCAAGTTTAGGCCCAGTTCACCGCAAGGTCAACGCGTTCGCGATACCTAGATTCGATCGTCCAAAGTCAGGTCGCTGGCGACGTGCCGGAATTGAGGCATGACCGATTGCAAAGCCGCGACGATCGCTTTCCGATCGATCGGCCGCGAAGCGTCCTCGATCGCGGCTGCAATCGGATCGACGATGGCATCGATGCCAAACGACCAGGGCCGATGCGGAATGGCGGCCAATTTGGCAAGCCCGAATTCCACCGCGATTTCCCCCTCGGCCAAAAACTCCTCGAAGGCCTTTTCGCCGCCGGTATCGAGCGGCGTCAAAAGCAGCGGATAATGGCTTCGTGCCAGCGCACCATCGACGGCCGCGCGGGCGGTCGATTCGCGATCGTGAATCTCGGCCGCCAGGCCATAAACCGCCAACACGGCGCGGGCGACATCCTCGAGCAACCGCAATTCAACGGTCGGATCGAGCTTCGGGTAGACCACATGCCTGTGCGGTCCGAGCGCTGCGGCCAAGAGGCAAATGTGGCCGGCCTCGGCAATGCTAACGAAATAGCGCTTGGTGGCTTTCGGCACCGCCAGCGGCTGTCGCAGGGCAAGTCGTTGAACGAGGCTGGCAAGCACGCTGCCGTTGGAAAAAGCGACGTTCGCGAATCGCGCCGCCGAAACGGCGCCGAAATTCCACGGGCCCGCAAAAATCAACTCTTCCATCGCACGTTTGCTGGCACCCATGAGACTTGTGGGATTGGCGGCCTTGTCGGTCGAGACGGCGAAATAGCGCCGCGCCGCATGGCCGCCTTCGGCCAGCCAATTGAGGAAGCGACGATGCTTGACAACATTGGTCTCAAATATCTGCAGCAGCGAAGGAAGGTCCTTTTCCGAGCGCACATGCTTCATCGCCGCGAAGTTCAGCACCAGATCGAAAGGCTTCGCGCCGGCCAGCAGGCGTCGCATGATCGGCCCGCCATAATCGGTCGGCACGGCCTGCACGCGCATCGGTGCCGGCGCGCGATCTCGCGCACGCAGGTCGCGCATCATTTCGGCTAGACCGTTTTCGTTGCTGTCGACCAAGACCGTCTCTTGCGGCTGGAACTCCAACAGCGCATCGACCGTGGTCGTGCCGATGCTGCCGCAGGCGCCGACGACCAGGACGCGGGAGTCGGCGATGGCGTGGCGCAGATCGGCTTTCCGCGCCGCCATGTCGCCGGCAAAGCGGCTGCCTTGGCGGCCGATGACAGCGGCGTCGAGTCGCGTCGCGACCTCGGCTTGAGGCGGCGGCGGCGAAAGCGCGGTCACGACCGATCCGGCCGACTTCGATGGGTGCGGTCGATCAAGTAGTGCGGCCGACCTTTGACCTCGTCCAGCACCATGCCGACATACTCGCCCAAAATGCCAATGAAAAGCATTTGAATGCCACCCAAGCCGGATACGATACCGGCTACGTTCCAGGCCGACGACGGCGAAACGACGACGTCGAGACAGGCCAGCGCCTGCCAAACGCCCGTTCCGATGCCGAACGCCAACATTGCGGCGCCGATCGGAAAGGCAACGCGCAAGGGGGTCCGAGAATGGCTCAGCACGCCGGACAGGGCAAAACGCAACAGCCGGGTCAACGTGAAGTGGGAGGCGCCGGTTGCACGCGGCGGCGGATCGTAGTGGATGACAGCAGTCGTGAACCCGACCCACGACACCAAACCACGAAGGAACAGGCTCCGCTCGCGCAGTCGGTCACGAAACAAGTCGGCGACGCGGCGCGACATCAGGCGGAAATCCGCCGAACCCGGCCGTAACGCGATGCCAGCAATCAAGTCCATCAAGCGATAGAACCAGCGCGATGTCACGCGTTTGAACAGCGTCTCTCCCGGCGCGTCGCGTCGAACGCATTGCACGATGTCTGCCCCGGCCTCGAAGCGGGCCAGCATGTCGGCGATCAGCTCGGGCGGATGTTGCAAGTCGCCGTCAAGCATGATCACGGCGTCGTGCCGGCTGTGGTCGAGCCCGGCCAGCAGTGCGGCCTGATGACCGAAGCGCCGCGACATCACCAACGCCGAAAGCCCTGAGCGTTCCGCCACCAGCCGCGCGAGAATGGCCTCGGTATCGTCGGGTGCGGGATCGACGACATAGAGGACCTCACAGACGTAGCGAGGCCGCAGCGGCTCGATTGCGGCCAGCAACCGCCGATGAAAGGACTCGATGCCGGCGGCCTCGCGATAGACCGGGACAATAATGCCAAGCGTGGCGGTCATGCGGCTACCCGCGAGACCATGCTGCCCAGGCCTTCGGCCAGCCCGATGCGAGGTCGCCAACCCAAGTCACGCTCGATCGCCGAGATATCCGCGCGAACCTCGTCGATCTCCTGCCGACGAACCTCGCCGCGGTCGCGATAGGGCTTGCGAACGCCGGTGGCCGCCATCGCCACCTCGATCACGTCCGCAACGGAATAGGATCGCCCACTGCCGACATTGTAGACTGCGATGCCCGACCGAGCCGCGCAAGTAGCAACGATCGCCTCTATCACATCGTCGAGATGCACATAGTCGCGCCTCGGCGCGAGGTCCGCCACCACCACGGTAGCCACCGTCGGGTCCATGATCTGAGCCATGATTTCGGGAATGACGTAGTCGCGCGACTGCCCAGGTCCGTAGACATTGAATACCCGCAAAGCCACTACCGCTACGTTCAAGTGCCGTCCATAGAATGTCGCGGCCTCCTCGGCCATGGCCTTGGACAAGGCATAGGGATTGTTGGGAGCAAGTCCGCAATTTTCGTCGATCGGCAACCGATCAGGTCGTCCGTACGCATAGCCGCTGACCAGCGTCAACGGCATGCCGGTCCTTCGGCACGCCTCGAGTATTCGGATCGTTCCAATGAGGTTGTTTTCAAGATAACTGCCGGGCTCCTCCCAACTGGCCTTGACGCCGACTCGCGAGGCCAGATGAAACACACGGTCAAACCGACCGGATGGAACCGGATCGCGGGCGATATCCCACTGCCTTCGATCTGGCGCAGTTACCTGATGCCCGGCCTCCTTGAGGCGTCCTACCAGGGCGCGGCCGATGTAGCCGCCGCCGCCCGACACCAAATAGTGCGCGGTCATTTAGAGACCCATCCGTTGGCGCACCCTGGGGAGTTCTTCGATCGCCGTCTGATAGTCGTCAGGCCGGCCAATGTCGAGCCAGTAGCCATCATGCACTTGGATGTCGGCGGGCCGGCCGGTTGCGATCAGATCGACCATCAAGGCGTCGAAGCCATAGGCTCGACCTGGCGGAATGCGGTCGACAATGTCGCGGTTGGCGGCATAGACCCCCATGCTTACCAAATAGGGTGTACGCGGCTTCTCCATGAACCTTGCGGCTCGGCCGCGTTCGTCGATCTGGATCACGCCATAGTCGATCATCTGCTCTCTTCGCGCCGCGGCTACGGTGAACAGCCGCCGGTCGGCGCAATGGCGATCCAGAAAAGCGCCAAAATCTAGGTCAGTCAAAATGTCGCCATTCATGATCAAGAAATTCTCAGGCAGGCTTTCAATCAGGCGCAATGGACCTATCGTGCTGAGCGGCTGGGTCTCGAGCGAGTACCGAATCGACAGGCCAAGTTTCGCACCGTCGCCGAAATAGGCACGAATGATGTCGGCCTGATGATTGACCGCCAGGGTCGCGACGCGAAAGCCATGGCGCACCAATTGGCGCATGATCAATTCGAGGATCGGCGTATCGCCGATCGGCACCAGCGGCTTGGGCAGCGAGGCCGTATACGGCCACAACCGTGTTCCTTTGCCGCCCGCCAGAATGACGACATGCTTGTCCATGGCACCTCGGATCGTAGCGCTCCTGATAGTGGAGAACCGGCGGGGCCGCAAGCGGTTCGGCTGAGTCGAAACCCGCCTCCGCCGCGTGCCGGCGGAGCGCAATCCCCGGCTTGCCCGGATCGGCGGGGCTCTGCTAGACCTGCGCCGCCGCCGCGCGCCGATCACCCTCGCCCGGCCCGGAGCCGCCGCCTTGTCCAAGCTCGATCGCGAAACCGTCCGCCGCATCGCCCGCCTCGCCCGCATCCGGGTCGAGGAGAACGAGTTCGAGCCGCTGGCGGGCGAGCTGTCGAAGATCCTGGGTTTCGTCGAGCAGCTGTCGCAGGTCGATACCGCGGCGGTCGAGCCGCTGGCGGCGATCAACGGCCTGACCTTGCCTTGGCGCGAGGATCGGGTGGCCGATGGCGGCAAGGCCGATGACGTGCTGGCCAACGCGCCGGCGCGCGCCCAGGGCTATTACGCCGTGCCCAAGGTGGTCGAATGACCGCCGCCAACCTGCTGACCCTCGCCCAGGCCGCCAAGGCGCTGCGGGCACGGAGCCTGTCGGCGCGCGAGCTGACCCGGGCCTGTCTCGATGCCATCGCCAAGGCGGGCGCGCTCAACGCCTTCGTCACCGTCACGCCCGAGCGTGCCCTGGCCGATGCCGAGCGCGCCGACGCCCGCCTGGCCAAGGGCGAGGCGCGGGCGCTGGAAGGCATTCCGCTGGCGATCAAGGATCTGTTCTGCACCCAGGGCGTCAAGTCGACCGCGGCCTCGCGCATCCTGGGCGAGTTCGTGCCGCCCTACGAATCGACCGTGACCGAGAAGCTGTGGGCGGCGGGAGCCACGCTTCTGGGCAAGGCCAATCTCGACGAATTCGCCATGGGCTCGTCGAACGAAACCTCGGCCTTCGGGCCGGTGGTCAATCCCTGGCGGCGCCAGGGCGACAACCGCAAGCTGGTGCCGGGCGGGTCTTCGGGCGGATCGGCGGCGGCGGTGGCGGCGGGGCTATGCCTGGGCGCCACCGGCACCGATACCGGCGGCTCGATCCGCCAGCCCGCCAGCCTGACCGGCACGGTCGGCATCAAACCGACCTACGGCCGCTGCTCGCGCTACGGTATCGTCGCTTTCGCTTCCTCGCTGGATCAGGCCGGCGTGTTCGCCCGCGACGTCGCCGATGCCGCGATCCTGCTGCGCGAGACCGCGGGCCACGATGCGCGCGATTCGACCTCGGCCAAGCTGCCGGTGCCCGATTTCGCCGCCGCGGTCGAAGCCGGGGTCAAGGGCCTCAGGATCGGCATTCCCAAGGAATACCGGGTCGAGGGCATGCCGGCCGAGATCGAGGCGCTGTGGCGCCAGGGCATGGCGTGGCTCAAGGACGCCGGCGCCCAGGCGGTCGACGTCTCGCTGCCGCATACCGCCATGGCGCTGCCGACCTACTACATCATCGCCCCGGCCGAGGCCTCGTCCAATCTGGCGCGCTATGACGGCGTGCGCTATGGGCTGCGCGTGGCCGATGACGATCTGGTGACGCAGTACGAAAAAACCCGCGCCGCCGGCTTCGGCAAGGAAGTCCGGCGCCGGGTGCTGATCGGCACCTATGTGCTGTCGGCCGGCTATTACGACGCCTATTACCTCAAGGCGCAGAAGGTGCGGGCGCTGATCGCGCGCGATTTCGTGGACGCCTTCAAGGCCTGCGATCTGATCCTGGCGCCGACCGCGCCCAACGCCGCCTTCGCCATGGGCGAAAAGGCCGACGATCCGATCGGCATGTATCTCAACGACGTCTTCACCGTGCCGGCCAACCTGGCCGGGCTGCCGGGCCTGTCGGTGCCGGCCGGATTGTCGGCCGAGGCGCTCCCGCTCGGACTTCAGCTGCTGGGGCGGCCGTTCGACGAGGCGACGCTGTTCGCCGCCGGCCGCGAGATCGAGCGCCGCGCCGGCTTGTTCCCCGTGTCCGATCGCTGGTGGGAGGCCGCGCCATGAGCGACCCCTCCGCCAAGCTGATCAAGGGCAATACCGGCGAGTGGGAGGTCGTCATCGGCCTCGAAGTCCACGCCCAGGTGCTGTCGCAGGCCAAGCTGTTCTCGGGCGCGTCCACGGCCTTCGGCGCCGCGCCCAACAGCCAGGTCAGCCTGGTCGATGCCGCGTTTCCCGGCATGTTGCCGGTGATCAACGCCTTCTGCATCGAGCAGGCGGTGCGCACCGGACTCGGGCTCAAGGCCAAGATCAACCGCCGCTCGGTGTTCGATCGCAAGAACTACTTCTATCCCGACCTGCCGGCGGGCTATCAGATTTCGCAGTACAAGCATCCGATCGTCGGCGAGGGCAAGGTGACGGTCGATTTGCCCGACGGCACGACGCGGCGGGTCGGCATCGAGCGGCTGCATCTCGAGCAGGACGCCGGCAAGAGCCTGCACGACCAGCACCCCAAGCAGTCCTACGTCGATCTCAACCGCGCCGGCGTGGCGCTGATGGAGATCGTGTCGCGGCCCGATCTGCGCTCGGCCGAGGAGGCGGCGGCCTATTTGCGCAAGCTGCGCGCCATCCTGCGCTATCTCGGCACTTGCGACGGCAACATGGAAGAAGGCTCGATGCGGGCCGACGTCAACGTCTCGGTGCGACGGCCAGGGGCGCCGCTGAACACGCGCTGCGAAATCAAGAACGTCAATTCGATGCGCTTCGTCCAACAGGCGGTGGAGTACGAATCCCGCCGTCAGATCCAGGTGCTGGAGGACGGCGGCACGATCCGTCAGGAGACGCGGCTGTTCGACTCCTCGAAGGGCGAGACGCGTTCGATGCGCTCGAAGGAAGAGGCCCACGACTATCGCTATTTCCCCGATCCCGACCTGCTGCCGCTCGAATTCGACCAGGCCTTCGTCGACCGCATCGCCGCCACGCTGCCCGAATTGCCGGACGAAAAGAAGGCGCGCTTCGTCAGCCAGTACGGACTGGGTGCCTACGAAGCCGGCGTGCTGGTCGCCGAGCGCGAGCCCGCCGAGTACTACGAAAGCGTGGCCAAGGGGCGCGATCCCAAGCTGGCTGCCAATTGGGTCAGCGTCGAGTTGTTCGGCCAGCTCAACAAGGCGGGCAAGGATCTGGCGCAATCGCCGGTCTCGGCCGCCGGCCTGGGCGAGCTGCTCGACCTGATCAAGGACGGCACGCTCAGCCAGCGCCTGGCCAAGGACGTGTTCGCGCTGATGTTCGAGACCGGCAAGGGCGCCGCAGCGGTGGTGGCCGAGAAGGGGCTCAAGCAGGTCTCGGACACCGGCGCGATCGAGGCAGCGATCGACAAGGTCATCGCCGACAACGCCGCCAAGGTGGCCGAGTATCGCGGCGGCAAGCCGACCCTGTTCGGCTGGTTCATGGGCCAGGTGATGAAGGCCACCGGCGGCAAGGCCAATCCCGGCATGGTCAATCCGCTGCTGAAGAAGAAGTTAGACGGCTGAAGAGGGAAGGACGGCACCATGATCGAACTCTACACTTGGCCAACGCCCAACGGGCACAAGGTCCACATCCTGTTGGAAGAGTGCGGCCTGGCCTACAACGTCCATCCGGTGGCGATCGGCGCCGGCGACCAGTTCAAGCCCGAATTCCTCGCCATCAGCCCCAACAACAAGATTCCGGCCATGGTCGATACCGACGGCCCGGGCGGCCAGCCCTATTCGTTGTTCGAGTCGGGCGCGATGCTGATGTACCTGGCCGAAAAGACCGGCCGCTTCATGCCCAAGGACATGCGCGGGCGCTACGACGTGGTGCAGTGGCTGATGTTCCAGATGGGCGGGGTCGGGCCGATGCTGGGGCAGTGCCATCACTTCCGGGTCTATGCCCCCGAGAAGATCGACTATGCCGTCAATCGCTACACCAACGAGGCGCGACGGCTCTATGGCGTGGTCGACAAGCGCCTGGCCAAATCGGCCTATCTGGCGGGACCCGAATACTCGATCGCCGACATGGCGGTCTATCCCTGGTTCATTGCGCACGAGCGCCAGGGCGTCGACCTGGCCGAATTGCCTCATGTGCGGCGATGGATGGACGAACTCAAGGCGCGGCCGGCGGTGCAGCGCGGCTTGGCGGTGCTGAAGGAGCGGCGGGTCAACCCGGCGCAGATGGACGCCAAGGCCAAGGACATCCTGTTCGGCGCAACGCAATACCAGAAGCGATGAGTCCGCTCGACAACGCTTCGGTCAGGCGGGTGCAGGCGGCGCTGGCGGCGGCGGGCTCGCCGGCCGAGATCGTGGCATTGGCCGAGACCGCGCGCTCGGCGGCCGATGCCGCCAAGGCGCTGGGGGTCGAACTCGGCGCGATCGTCAAGTCGCTGGTCTTTGCCAAGGGCCACGCCGGCGCGGTGATCGCGCTGGTGGCGGGGGATCGGCGCTGCGACCTGACGGCGCTGGCCAAAGGGCTCGGCCTCGAAGAGACGCCGCGGCGCGCCGATGCCGAGTTGGTGCGGGCAACGACCGGCTATGCCATCGGCGGCGTGGCGCCGCTGGGCTATCCCGCACCGCTACCGGTGGCGATCGATCCCTCGCTCGGCCGATTCGCCCGGCTGTGGGCGGCGGCCGGCCATCCCCATTGCGTGTTTCCGACCGATCTGGCCGAACTGGTTCGCATCACCAGCGCGGTCGCCGTGGCGGAACTCGGCCAGGCCTAGGCCGCGATCGGTTCATAGGGAATCGCGGCCGCGATTCACTATGAACCGTGAATCGCGGTCCAGAGCGGGATACGAGGGTATGATCCGCGATCCGTCTTGAACTCTATGGTTCAAGACAGATCGATCATGCCCCAAGCCCGGCTTTCGATCAGGCGGCCTTTGAGGGGGCGGGGCGGGGCGCCGACTGTTCGCGCTTGGCGGCGGCGTTGGCGGCGGCCTGCAATGCCGGCGGCACCGTGCCCGAGATGACGTTGGTGCCCCATTCGTCAATCAATTCGGTCTGCTCGTCGCGCAGCTTCTTGACCTCGCGCTGGACGTAGGCGATCGCCATGCGCTTGCAGGTGATCGAGGCGATGTAGGTGGTGAGGATGATGGCGAAGGTCGCGCCCCAGGTCGCCAGGAACAGCTTCCAGTCGATCAGCATGCCGACCATCTTCGAGAACTCGCTGCCGCGGGACAAGGCGTCGGGCACCCAGGGGCACATGCCGGCGAAATTGATCATGATGGCGTTGCGGGTGGTGTGGTGCGATTGCGAGCTGACCTGGGCCGAGACGAAGTAGATGTAGGACGGCAGCATGGCGACGAAGGTGAACACGAACAGCGCGAAATTGATCAGCGCCAGGATGCCCATGATCGAGCACACCCCGACCAGCTGGATGACGAAGGTGTTGGAACGCTGCGTTGCCGCGCTGGCGACGGCGGGTTTGGCTTGGGGCTTGGGCGCCATGTCGCGAGCCGCTCAGAACGCGAACTTGAAGAAGGAGTAGACCACCGAACCCAGCACCGAAGTCAGCGACACCAGGGTCTGGACGTCGGTGAACTGCTTCATCAGCCCGGCTTCGCGGTAAGTGAAGATCTCCTGCGCCGCCTTGATGTAGACCTCGAGCGCCTTGTAGCGAGCGAAGGCGGCACGGAAGCGCGAATAGTCGTCGCGATCGGCGTCGGGCGAATTGAGCATTTGGTTGACCGCGCCGACGTCGCCCTTGCGGGCCTCGTTGACCAGCGCCTTGACGACCTGGTCGCGTTTCGAGCGCGAACGGAAGCGCTCGACCAGGAGCTGCGAGTTCGCCTGCATGAAGGTCGCCAGCTTGACGAAGCTGCCGCCCGACTTGGTGTGAAGATGACCCAGCACGTTGAACAGGTGGCCGGCGTAGTTCTCCTCGTTGGTGCGCTGGGTCTCCATCGCCTGGACGGTGCGGTCGACGAACGCCTCGCGGGCGCGGACGAAGCTGGTGATGTGGTAGTCGAGTGCATCGAACACGGTACCGAATTTCTCGGCATGGGAGTCGAGCGCCGCCAGCACGGCCTCGGGATTGGAGACGAAGCGGTCGCGCGTCATCGGCGACAGGCAGCGCTGACCGGGATTGAGCGCGTAAAGCAGGCGGATGACGCGACGCTGGCTGTCGGGCGTGGTGTTCATCGGCTGGTCGATCGAGGTCAATATCTGGGCGCCCTCGCCCGACATCGAGCCGTATTTCTGCTGGAACTCCTTCCACAGCGCGAAGATCTCGAATCGCAGCAGCTCGCCCAGGGCCGAGACCAGGCCCTCGTTGTTGGTCTCGAAGGCGAAGGTCAGGACATAGGGCAGGGCGTCGAAGTTCATCGTCACGCCGCGGAAATGCATGCCGCCGTTGCGCGCCAGCGCCATGCTCATCAGCAGCATGAACAGCGCGTTGCCCTCGACCGATTCCTCGAAACTGAAATGCTGATAGGCCTTGGTGACGGCGGTGGTGACGTATTCGTCCTTCACGTTGTTTTTCAGCCAAGGAATGATGGTCTTGGTGCGCAGCGTGTCCATCCCCAGCTTGGGGTTGCGCGCCATCGCCACGCCCAACAGTTGCGGGCTGCGGAAGGTCGCGCCGGCGAAGGAGAACGGCTCGGGCGCGACCTGGTCCCAGCCGGAATCGCTGACCCGCCGTGTCCGCCCGCCCAGCCAGTTGGCGATGTCCTCGATCTTCCAGCGGTCGGCGGCGACGTCGCTGAGCAGGCCGCGGATCATCGGCTCCAGCGCCATCGGCACGCTGCGGCGGCCGACCAGGGCGCGGTACGAGCCGAGGATGCATTTGGCCGAGAAGATCTCGAGATCCGACTTGCCGGCCAGGTCGTGGCTGCCGCAGGCCAGGTGCAGGACCGTCACGCCAAGCGCGTACATGTCGCAGGGCGGCGCCCCTTCGCCGCGGGCGAAGGGCGTGGCGACGCCGCGTTCGACCGGCTCGAACTCGCTCGGCTGCAGCATGCCGGGCGGCTCGGCACCGTAAGGGCCCAACACGATCTCGCGCGTGCCGCGGCGGAAGAACAGGTTGTCGGGCCGGATCGCGCGATGGACGATGCCGCGGCTGTGCAGGTCCTCGAGCAGCCGGCAAATCGGCTTGGTCACAAGTTCGATGACCTGGACTTCGGACATCGGCTGGGTCATCGACTTGGACAAAGGCGGGCCGTCGGGCCGCTCCATGATCACCGCCAGGCGCTGGTTCTTGCCGCTAGCCTCGGCCACCGGGAAATAGTCCAGCACCGCCAGCCCGCCGACGAATTTCTTGAGCTTGGTCGCGGCCAGCACGCCGGCGCGATAGCCGAACTGCGGCTGGCCGACCAGGGCATAGGCCGTGTTGCGGTCGCCGCCCATGTCGACCGCATAGGCCGTGCAGGCCGCGGTCGACAGCTCGGTGAGCTTGCTGCCGAGATCGACGCGAAAGCCCTTGGTCGGAGCCGGCGCTTCCTCGGCTTCGGGTTTGTCCTTGGCTTCGTCCTTGTCGCTCATGCCGCAACCTTCTTAACGGCCATCGCGAATCGCAATCTATCCAAGGGGGGCCGCAGGGACAAGCGAGCCGGCCTTGCACCAGCGCCGCCAGATCTCGCGATAGGCCGCCTCGACCTGGCGGGCGAAGGCGAGGCCGTCGGCCAGGATCGAGCCCCGGAAGCGCTGGCGGAGTTGCGGCCGCAGCCGGCCGAGGAGGGCCAAATCGCCGGCCCGCGCCACGGCCAATTCGACATAGCCCTGGCGGTCGGCGGCGATCCACTCGGTCAGGCCTAGCGTGGTCAAGATCGAGGCGCTCGCCCGCCCCGAGGGCCGCAGATCGCACACCGTGACGCAGGGCACGCCCATCCACAGCGCATCGACGGTCGAGACCCCGCCGCCATGCGGGAAGGGATCGAGCGCCAGATCGACCCGATTGTAGGCCGCCAGATGCTGGTACTGGCCGGTTCCGCCGAGGAAATCGAGGCGGTCGTCGGCGATGCCATGGGCACGCATCCCCGTCCGGAAGCGGGCTTGAGTCGCGGCATCGTCGAGACCGCGGAACTTGAGCAGCAGACGAGATCCCGGCAGCTTGGCCATGATCTCGGCCCAGGTCGCCAGCAAGGGCGGGTTGAGCTTGAGCAGCCGATTGAACGAACCGAAGGTGACATGCCCCTGGCTGACGGCCGGCGGCGGGACGATATCGGGCGAGGCCCGCGGCAGTTCGGCATTGAGCCAGGAGTCGAGATAGAGTAAACGCTCGGCGTAATGGGGCTGCCGCTCCGGCGGCAGCACGACGCGGTCGGCGATGAAATAGTCCATGGCGTCGAGGCCGGTTCCGGTCGAATTGCCCCAGGCATGGACCTGGATCGGCGCCGGCTTGCGGGCGAACACGCCCAGCCGGCTGCCGCCCATGTGTCCCAGCAGGTCGACCAGGATGTCGACCCGATCGGCCCGCACCTGCGCCGCCAGCGCCGCGTCCGACAGCGCCGCGGTCTCCCGCCAGGCACCCGCGCCGCGCGACAGCCGCTGCGTGTAGTCGTCGGGACTGACGACGTCGGAATAGAAGATCGAAAACACTTGGCGCGGGTCATGGTGCAGCATGACGCCCGTCGCCAGCGCACCCAACGAGCCGCGCTTGAGATAGGCGCCGCCGACATAGCCGACGCGGATCGGCCGCTCGGGATCGCGCGAATTGTCGTGCGGCGGGGCGGAGCGGGTCAGCGCCGCGGCGAAGCGCGCATTCCACGCCCGGCGCTCGGCCGCGGCCTGCTCGAGGCTGCAATCGACCGCGTAGTCGAGCGCGAAGATCAGGTTGGAATGCGCGCCGGCATGGCCGGGATCGATCGCCAGCACGCGCCGGAAGGCTGCGATCGCGGCCTCGACATCGCCCTGGCCCAACAGCGCATCGCCCAGATTGAGCCAGCCGTCGGCGAAATTCGGATCCAGCGCCAGCGCCCGCCGCTGGGCCTCGATCGCAGCGCCGATCTGGCCGAGACCCTTGCGGGCGATGCCGAGATTGGACAACGCCTTGACATAGTCGTCTTGCAAGGCGACGGCGCGTTCGAGGGTCGTCGCCGCCTCGGCATAGCGCCCGAGCGCGACCAAAGTCGTGCCGCGCACGTTGTGGGCGGCGGCGTCGGCCGGGTTGACGGCGATCGCACCATCGGCCATGGCCAGGGCCTCGTCGTGCCGTCCGGATTGGCGCAGCACGATCGCCAAATTGGCCATGGGCTGGCTGTGCCCGGGCGCGGCCGCGATCAGCCGCCGCAAATAGGACTCGGCCGCGGCGAGGTCGCCTCCCTCGCGCGCCATCCCCGCCATTTCGTTGAGCAGGCCGACTTGTTCCGGCATGTCCGCCAGCGCCGCCTCCAGGAGCGCGATGGCGCCGGCGCGGTCGCCCCCCTGACGGCGGCGTGCCGCTTCGGCCAGCGCCCGTTCAGCGGCCGCGGCCGCCATCGGCCTAGCGCTTGGTCCGGAAGAAATCGTTGATGCAGCCGGCGACGATCTCGACCTGGTCGTCGCTCATGTATTGATGCGCCGGGATCGACAGGATGCGGCCGGCCTGACGCTCGGTCACCGGGAACTGGCCGCGGCGATAGCCGAGGAAGGCCGCCGGTTTCTGCAGATGGATCGGCACCGGGTAATGGATCGCGCTGCCGATGCCCAGCTTGCCGAGATGGTCCTGCAATTCGTCGCGGCGGTCGACCTGGATGACCAGGGTCTGATAAGTGTTGAACTCGTGGTCGCGGTCGGGCGGAATGAAGACGAATTCCGCATCCAGCAGCTGGCGGTAGCGGGCGACGATCGCCCGCCGCCGCGCGATCCAGCGATCGAGCTTGGGCAGTCGCACGTTCAGCGCCGCCGCCTGGATGTTGTCCATCCGCGCCACCGTGCCCCATTCGGCCAGCGTGTTGCGGTCGACCAGGCCGTGATTGCGATAGGTCTTGACCCGCTTGACGGTGGCTTCGTCGGGCACGGTGATGAAGCCGCCATCGCCCGGACAGTTGAGGATCTTGAGCGGATGGGTCGAGAAGCAGCTGTATTGCCCCATCGACCCGGACATGCGGCCCTTGTAGCGCGCGCCGATCGCCTGGGCGGCGTCTTCGATCACCACCAAATCGTGCCGCTTGGCCAGGGCCAGGATCGAGTCCATGTCGCAGCAGCGTCCGGTCAGGTGCACCACCATGATGGCGCGGGTGCGCGGCGTGATGGCGGCGGCGACGGCGGCGGGATCGAAGTTCTGGTCCGGGCCGACATCGGCGAAGACCGGCCGGGCGCCGATGTGGACGATGGTGGCGGTCGAGGCGACGAAGGAATTGGGCGGGGTGATGACCTCGTCGCCGCGGCGGATGCCGGCGCAGATCAGCGCCAGGATCAGCGCCGCGGTGCCCGAATCCAGCGCCACCGCATGCGGCACGCCGAGATAGCGGGCGATGTCGCGCTCGAACTGCTCGATCTCGATGCCGCCGATGAATTGGCCGCGCTCCATGGTGGCGGCGAAGGCGGCCAGCAATTCCTCGCGCTCCTCGGCGAACTGCGCCGGCAGGTCGACATAGGGGATCGGAGCGTCGGGGCGCCTAGCCGCGGGCATAGAAGGCCTTCACCCGGTCGACGACGTAATCCATCTGCTCGACCGTCAGGTGCTGGTCGGCAGGGAAGCTGATGATCTCGCGCGCATGGCGGTCGGTGACCGGGAAATCGCCCAGCCGATAGCCGAACTGGCGCAGGCCTTCCTGGGCGTAGAGCGGGATCGGGTAATGGATCTTGGCCTCGACGCCCTCGGCATGAAGGAATTTGTAGAGCTCGTCGCGTCGTTCGGCGAAGACGATGTAGAGGTGGTAGACCTGCTGCAGGCGTGGGCTGCGCACCGGAAAGCGGATGCCGCGGACGCCGCGCAGGCCGTCGTCGTAGTATTTGGCGTTGGCGATGCGCTTGTGGGTGATGGCCTCGGCTTGGCCGATCAGCCAATTGCCGACGATGGCCTGGATCGAATCCATGCGGCTGTTGTAGCCCAGCATCTCGACCTCGTCGCGCGTGCGCAGGCCGTGATTGCGTAGCAAGCGCAGCTTGTGGTCCATGTCGTCGTGATTGGTGACGATGATGCCGGAATCGCCCCAGACGTTGAGGTTCTTGAGCGGGTGCAGCGAATAGCCGGCGGCGGCGCCCCACAGCCCGGCGCGCTTGCCGTCGACCGCGGTCAGGATTGATTGGCAGGCGTCCTCGACCACCGGCAGATCGTATTTCTGCGCGATCGGCATCAGCGCCGCCATGTCGGTCATGGTGCCGGTCAGGTGCACCGGCAGGATCGCCTTGGTGCGCGGCGTGATCTTGGCCTCGACTTGGCGCACGTCCATGCAGAAGGTGTCGTCGACGTCGACGAATACCGGCCGCGCTCCCAGCTCGGCGATGGCGCCGACGGTGGCGATGAAGGTGTTGGCGGCGGTGATGACCTCGTCGCCGTGCCAGACCCCGACCGCGCGCAAGGGCAGCTTGAGCGCATCGGTGCCGGAATTGACGCCGATGGCGTGCTTGCCGCCGATCAGCTTGGCGAAGCTCTGCTCGAACTGCGCCAGCGGCTTGCCGAGCGTGAAGTCGCCAGTCGGAACGAAGCGCCGCAGCTCGTCCAGGATCGGATCGGGATTGCCGAATTGCTGCGGCAAATAGGAGTAGCGGACTTTCCAGGAGCTCATGGTCGCACGGGAATCGAGAGGCGCCGCACTATAGCGCAGCGGATTCGCGGGCGCACCAGCCTTGCCACAGCCGGCGATAGACCGCTTCGACCGCCTTGGCATAGGCCGGGGGATCGGCCAATGGCGATGCCGCCATGCGTTGGCGCAGCTCCCGACGCAGCGCGCGCAACCGCTCGGCCTCTGCCGCGCGCATCGCGACCATCTTGGGAAAATGCTCGGCCTGCTCGACCGCAAAATCTTCCAGCCCGACAGCGGCCAGGATCGAGGCTGTGGTGCGTCCCGTGGCCATGCGTCCCGCCAGCGACAGCACCGGCACGCCCATCCACAGCGCCTCGAAGCTGGTGACCCCGCCATTCTGCGGCAGGGTGTCGATCGCCAGATCGATCGCGGCATAGGCAGCCAAGTGCTCGGCCCGCGTGCCGCCGCCCAGGAAGGCGACGCGGTCGGCCGCCACGCCGCGGGCGGTCAGCGCCGCCGATACGAAATTGCGCAGCTCCGGCTCGTCATAGGCGCGGTCCTTGAGCAGCAGCCGCGCCGCCGGCACGGCACGCAGCGCCTCGGCCATGAGATCGAGGCTGACCGGCGAAAGCTTGGCCAGGCGATTGAAGTTGCCGAAGACCGGACCAGGGCTTGGGTTGCGGTCGGTCGGCGGCGCATCGGCTATCGGCTCGAAGCCGAAGGCCGAAGGCAGGTCGATCACCGTTTCGGCGATGTGCGCCCGCAGCCATTGCGGCGCCATGGTCGGATCGCTCAGCAGGCCGTCGAAGGCTTCAAGGCCCGTCCCCGAGAGATAGCCCCAGGCGGAAATCTGAATCGGCGCCGGCTTGCGCGCGAACGCCAGCAGCCGGTTGCCGCGCGAGTGGCTCGAAAGATCGATCAACAGATCGATACTGTCTTGCCTGATTCGGGTCGCCAGGGCGGCGTCATCCAGCGAGGCGACATCGCGCCAGCGGGCGCAGGCCGAACGAAACCGCGTCGTGGTCTCGTCGGCCAAGCGCGAGCTCGAATAGAGCGTGACTTCGATCGCCTCGGGATCGTGGTGCAGCACCGGCGCGCTGAATGCCAGCGCCGCCGAATGACCGTTGAAATCGCCCGAGACATAGCCCACGCGCAGGCGGCGCCCGGGGTCGCGGTCGTTGGCATGCGGCGTCCACCCGGCGCGCAGCGGCTTGGCGAAGCGCTCGGCGAATTCCGACCGACCGAGTGCGGCTTGCGCGGGATCGTCGGCGGCGTGGTCGAGGGCGACGATCAGGTTGGAATGGATCACCGGATTGTCGGGCGCCAGCGCCAGCGCCCGGCGCAGTTCCAGCACCGCTTCCGCCGCGCGCCCGGCCTCGCGCAGCGCATTGGCCAGGTTGACCCGCGCCTCGACCAGGCCGGGCGCCAGCGCAACCGCCTCGCGCCCGGCCTCCAGCGCCGCGCCGAGGCGCCGGAGATCGATCAGCGCGGCCGCCCGATTGGCGACGCTGCGGACGTCGTCCGGCCGTGCCGCGCGCGCGGCATCGAACCGCGCCAGCGCCTCCCCCGGCCGGCCGAGTTCGCGCGAGGCCACGCCGGCATTGTTGAGCGCATCGGCGTAGTCGGGCCGGAGCGTGGCGGCACGTTCGAAAGCCGCCAGCGCCTCCTCGGGCCTGGCCAGCCGCACCAGCACCGCGCCCAAATTGTTCCAGGCTTCGGGCCAATCGCGGTTCAGCGCCAGGGCGCGGCGCGTGGTCGCCTCGGCCTCGGGCCAGCGCTCGGCCAGGCGATAGGCGAGGCCGAGATTGAGCACCGCCGCCGCGTAGTCGGGCCGGAGCCGCACCGCCGACTGGAATGCCGCGATGGCTTCGTCGATGCGGCCGAGATCGCGCAGCATCGCGCCCAGATTATTGGCCGGTTCGGGATCGGCCGGATTGGCGGCGATCGCCGCACGCAACAGCGGCACCGCCTCCGCGGTGTTGCCGCGGGCATGCAGCACGATGCCCAACAGATGCAGCACCGCTGGATGGTCGGGCAGGCCTTCATGGGCGCGGCGGAATTGGCGCTCGGCTTCGGCCAGCCGGCCCGCGCGCCAGGCTTCGACCGCCTTGGCGAAAGCCGCCTCCGCCGGCTTGCTCAAAACACGCGGCCTTCCTGCAATTCCTTGATCAGGCTGGCGGTCTGGGCGCGGCGGTGGCGCATCAGGGTCTCGGCTTGATCGGCGAAGCCGTTGTCGCGCAGCACCGTCTCGACGCCATAGGGCGCTTCGGCCAGCAACGCCTTGACGGTGTCCATCTGCGAGCGCAGGCGGTCGAGATAGGCGCGGCGGCGGGCGACCAGGGCATGGCCGATCTCGGCCTGGGCCTCGGCGCCGGCGGCGAAGCGACGCCGGCCGCTGTCTTCCGGCCATTTGTCGCCGAAGGTCCAGGGCATGAGGCCGGGATGAGACTTGCGTGCGGCGTCATAGGCTTCGAGAAAGCGCACGTAGCGCGGGGTCAGTGCGGCAAGGTCGGCGGCAGCCAGGCCATCCAGCGCCGCCGCCGCCAGATCGGTATGCCCCTGCACGATCATGACGAAGGCGAACTTGGCCCGGGCCGGGGGCGTCGGCAGGGTCTCGACCCGGCGCGCGAACAGGGCGTCGGCCGAGACCAGCGTGTTCTCGCCGCGCTGGCCGATCGGCACGCGATGCCGCAAGGCTTCCGAGGTGGCGGTGAAGCGCAGGAAGTCGAAGCCGCGCGCCGCCAGCCAGGCGGCAACCTCGCCGAACAGCGGCTGGTCGCGGTACTGGCGCAGGAACGAGACCTCGAGCTGCAGCGCCAGCACGCCCGCCAGCGTCCCGGGCGCGCCTTCGAGAATGGCCAGTTCCGCGCCCTGGGTATCGATCGACAGGAAATCGGGCGGCGGCACTTCGGCCGAACGCGCCAGCGCCTGGTCCAGCGTCAGCGCCTCGACCGCGCGGGTCTCGGCCGCCGGCATGGTCTCGGCGAAGGCATAGTCGTGATCCCAGGCGAAATGCACGAAGCGCCCCGCCGCCGCCGGATCGAAGGGCAGGATCGAACTGGCATAGGGGTCGCGGGCGATGTGGAAATCGACCCGCCCCGGCCGCGACCACAGGCAATAGGGCAATACGTGAAGGGTCGATTCGAGACCCCGGTTGTTGTCCCGAATCTGCGGCAGGCAATCGGGATCGGCATCGTGAAACACGCTGACGAAATCGCGCTCGAAGCGAGCGCAGATCGGGAAGGCGCGCACGCCGTTGCGCCCGCCGATGTGGTGGAGCGAAAGACGCGAATCCATCATCGCGCGTCACGCTATACCGCGCGCCGCTTGGCGACAATCCGGCATTCCGGTATCAAGCCAGCCATGCGCATCGGCGTCCTGTTCGTCTGCACCGGCAACATCTGCCGCTCGCCCACGGCCGAGGGCGTGTTCCGCAGTCAGGTCCACGCCGCCGGCCTGGCCGAGCGGATGGCGATCGATTCCGCCGGCACCCACGACTATCACATCGGCGAGCCGCCCGATCCGCGCAGCCAGGCCCATGCCCTCAGGCGCGGCTTCGATCTGTCGGATCTGCGCGCGCGTCAATTGGCGCCGGCCGACTTCGATCGCTTTCGCTACCTCTTGGCGATGGATCGCGGTCATGTCGGGCTGATGCGGCGGATGGCACCCAAGCACCGCCAGGAGCGCATTCGCCTGATGCTGGAATTCGCGCCCGGAGGCGGAGCGGGCGACGTGCCCGATCCCTATTACGGTGGGCCGGCCGGCTTCGAGCGCGTGCTGGACCTGATCGAAGCCGCCTCAGCCGGGCTGCTGGCCGAAATCCGCCGCGCGCATTTCGACAATGCCGACGTCCTGTCATAAGTTCGGCCGCAAAGAGGGAGGCACCATGTTCCGATCGATCGTCGTCGCTTCGCTGGTCCTGGCGGCACCCGCCTTGGCCCAGACCGAGATGCGCATCAGCCATCAGGTGCCGACCGCGCACCACCTGCACAAGATGCTCGAAGGCTTCAAGGCCGATGTCGAGAAGACCACCGCCGGCGCGGTCAAGGTCGCCATCCATCCCAACGATTCGCTGTTCAAGGCGGCCGAAAACCATCCTGCCGTCGCTCGCGGCGCGGTCGAGGCGGCGCTGTCGGTCAACTTCCAATGGGGCAACACCATCCCCGAAATGAACATCACCACCATTCCCTACCTGATCGCCGATCTGGACCGCATCAAGCGCTTCCCGGGATCGGAGGCGGCCAAGCTGCTCGAGGCCAAGCTCGAGCAGAAAGGGGTCAAGAACGTCGGCTGGTACTACATCACCCGCCAATCGATCTTCACCTCGGGCAAGAAGCCGCTGGTGACGCTGGAGGATCTCAAGGGCGTCAAGATCCGCGGGCTGAACGCGATCTCGGATGCCGGCCTGGCGGCGGTCGGCGCGGCGCCGACGCCGATGGCGGCGCCCGAGGTCTACAACGCGCTGCAATCGGGTCTGCTCGATGCCGGCCTGACCGATCTTTCGGCCGCGGTCAGCCGACGCTTCTACGAAGTGCAGAAGTTCGGCACCGTCGCGCCTTACTTCTCGGTCTATTTCCACATGTTCGTCAATCCGGCGTGGTGGGGGAAGTTGCCGGCGGCCCAGCGCGACGCGATAGCCGCCGCCGCCAAGCGCGGCGAAGAGGCGATGGTCGCCATCACCGAAGCCACCGCCGCCGAAGCGGTCGGCCAACTGCGCGACAAGGGCATGGCGATTCATGCCCAGAGCGCGGCCGAGACCGCGGCCTGGAAGGCGGCGATGCAGCGGCCGGTGATCGAGGCCTTCACCAAGGCGGCGCCGGACGGCCAGAAGCTGATGGAGTTGATATCCAAGCTGTGAGCGCGCTCGACCGGCTCGATCGCCTGGCCGCCGGGTTGGCGCGGCTCGGGCGCGGGCTGGCGGCGCTGTCCTGCCTGGCGGCCTTCGCCGTGGTCGTGGCGGCGGTGGCGATGCGCTATCTGTTCGGCCGGCCGCTGGTCTGGGCGGACGAGGTCTCGGGCTGGCTGGTGGTGTCGACGGCGATGCTGGCGCTGGCCGAAGCGCAGTACCGGGGCGAGAACGTCGCGGTCGATCTCTGGCTCGAGCGCGCCCGCGGCCGGACCTTGACCGCGTTGCGGCTGGGCGGAGCCGCGGGCGTGGCGGTGTGCGGCGGCGTGCTGTTGCACCAGGGCTGGCAGATGGTGGCGTTTTCGCGGATGGTCGGCATTAAGTCCAACACCCTGGCTACAGTCGATGTCTGGACGATCCAGGCGCTGGTACCGATCGGCGGCGCGCTTTTGCTGGCGATCGCGCTGGTGCAGTCGGCGCGCATCGTGGCCGGCCGCCCGATCTCGGCCGACGAGGGCGTCAAGGCGGCGCGGTCGATCGAATGACTTTCCTCGCGCTGTTGGCGCTGCTGATCGGTTTTCTCTATCTCGGCCTGCCGATGTTCGCCGGCATGATGATCTTCTCCGGCGCGGTGCTGCTGTTCGCCGAAGGCTCGCTCGGCACGCTGGGCGAGTTCGTCTTCGGCAAGCTCAACACCTACCTGCTGGTGGCGATCCCGCTGTTCATGCTGATGGCGACCTTCATGGTGCGGGGCAAGGTGGTGGACGACCTCTATCATGCCGCCCACGTCTTCACCCGCCACTTGCCGGGCGGGTTGGGCGTGGCGACGGTGGCGGCATGCGGGGTGTTCGCCGCCGTCTCGGGCTCATCGGTCGCGACCGCGCTGACCATCGGTGCCGTGGCGCTGCCGCAGATGCTGCGCTACGGCTACGATCCGCGCGGCGCCTATGGCGTGGTCGCCGCCGGCGGCACGCTCGGGATCCTGATCCCGCCCTCGGCGCCGATGGTGCTGTTCGGCATCGCCTCGGACACCTCGATCGGCGCTTTGTTCATGGCGGGGGTGTTTCCCGGCCTGATGCTGGCGGCGATCTTCGCCGCCTGGTGCATGTGGGGCGAATGGCGGCGCGAGCGGCGTTCGGGCGCGCGCAACCGCCCGCCGCGCGCCGATTGGGGCGAGATGGCGGCGGCGCTGCGACGCGCGTTCTGGGCCTTGACCCTGCCGCCGGTGGTGCTGGGCGGCATCTATCTGGGCGTGTTCACCGCCACCGAGGCCGCGGGAATCGGCGCGCTGTGGGCGGCGGCGATCGCGGTCGTGGTCTATCGCCGCTTCGGCTGGCGCGATCTGTGGGAGGGCGCCGGCGATGCCGCCCGCACCACCGCCGTGCTGTTCGCGATCATCATCGGCGCGGCGATGTACGGCTTCATGCTGGCCAAGCTCGGCATTCCCGACGGGCTGGTGAAGCTGGTGGTGGAATGGAAGCTGAGCCGGATCGAGTTCCTCTTGGCGACGATGGCGCTGGTGTTCGTGCTCGGCCTGGTGCTGGAATCGATTTCGATCATCCTCATCACCACGCCGGTGGTGATGCCGGTGCTGAAGCAGCTCGGCATCGATCCGGTGTGGTACGGCGTGCTCCTGACCATCAATCTCGAACTGGCGCTGATCTCGCCGCCGGTAGGCATGAACCTGGTGGTGATCAAGCAGATCGCCGGCGTGCCGCTCTACGAGGTCGAGCGCGCGGCGCTGCCCTACATGGTGCTGATGGGGATCGCCATCCTGCTGGTGGTCGCCTTTCCCGGCTTGGCGCTGTGGCTGCCCTCGACGATGCAATTGGGGCGCTAGGCGGACGCATCGTCCGTCGCGCCCGCATCGGCGGCGGGCAATGGGCCACGGTCGAGCGCATCGACTTGGCCGACGGCCGGGCGCTGGCGGCGAAGCGGGGCCGCGGCATGGCGCTGGAAGGCTGGATGCTGCAGCGCCTGGCGGCGACGCCGTTGCCGGTGCCGCGCGTGCATCACGCCGGCGACGACCTCTTGGTGATGGACCTGATCGAAGGCGAGGGTCGGCTCGACGCCGCCGGCGAGCGTCACGCGGCGGAGCTGCTGGCGGCGCTGCACGACCTGCCGGTCGAGGGTTTCGGGCTCGAGCGCGACACCGTGATCGGCTCGCTGGTCCAGCCCAATCCGAAAACCGAAAACTGGATCGACTTCTTCCGCGACCAGCGCTTGCTTTACATGGCGCGCCAGGCGCGGCTGCCGCGCGAGGTGATGTCGCGCATCGACCGCTTGGCCGGGCGGCTCGATCGCTACATCGCCCGCGACGTCCGGCCATCGCTTTTGCATGGCGACCTCTGGGCCGGGAATCTGCTGGCGCGCGGCGGACGCGTCGTCGCCGCGATCGATCCGGCGATCTACCAGGGCGATGCCGAGATCGAGCTGGCCTTCGGCACGCTGTTCGGCCCGTTCGACCGGGCTTTCTTCGAGCGTTACCAAGAGCTTCGACCGATCCGCGAGGGCTTCTTCGAACATCGCCGCGATCTCTACAATCTCTATCCGCTTCTGGTGCATGTGCGGCTGTTCGGCGGCGGCTATCTCGGCACGCTGGTGGCGACGCTGGATCGGCTGCGCGGGTGAAAAAAAGAGCCGGGCGGGGGCCCGGCTCAAGTTTACAGGGAGGCTTCACGTCTGGGAGACGTAACGGGGAAAGCTTGGCCTGAGGCCCCGCTACCCCGGAATTCGCGGCGGGACCGCGAATTCTCGGCGCCGAAGATCGGCGTCGTCGAGACAAGAATTAGTGTGGCGTTGCCGGGTCGACCACAGACAGTTGCGCTAAGCTGCCATGTAATAATGCATGGAATAAGGGGTGGCCCTTAGACCGCGATCTGTCTTGAACCACATGGTTCAAGACTGATCGATCATGCCCTAGAAGCGCCATTCCGCCAATTTCCGCACCAGGAAATCCCGGAACACGATTACGCGCTTGGTATTGCGGAGTTCTTCGGGATAGACGAAATAGGTATCGAACACCGGCCCCTCGACGTCGAGCGGGATTTGCACCAGCCGCTTATTTGCATGGGCGACGTAATCGGGCAGCGAGGCCACGCCCAGGCCCGATTCGCAGGCCAGCATCAGGCCATAGACGTTGTTGATCTGCAGCACCGGCGTCCGCGGTGGCGCGTCTTCCGGCTGCCCCGCGGTCAGCAGCCAGTTGGTGTTGGCGATCGGCGCCGGCGCCTCGTAGCCGTAGACCAGGATGCGATGGCGATCGAGATCGGTGGCCTGGCGGGGCGTCCCGGCTTGTTTGATGTAGGCCGGCGAGGCGTAGCAATGGCTGTGCATGGTCATCAGCCGGCGCTTGATCAGGTCGGGCTGGGTCGGCTCGCGCATGCGGATGGCGACGTCGGCCGCGCGCATCGACAGATCGAGTTCCCGATCGTCGACCAAGAGGTTGACGGTGATCTCCGGGAACATGTCCATGAATTCCTTGATGTGCTTGGTCAGCCATGTGGTGCCGATGCCGACCGTGGTGGTGACCTTGAGTTCGCCGCGCGGGCGTTCCTTGGAATCGGTCAGCACCGCCTCGGCCATGGCCAGCTTGCCGAAGACGTCGTGAACCGTGCGGAACAGGAGCTCGCCCTGTTCGGTCAGCACCAGCCCGCGGGCGTGACGATGGAACAGCGTGACCTTGAGGCCTTCCTCCAGCGCCCCGATCTGGCGGCTGACGGTCGATTGCGACAGGCCGAGGTTCTCGCCGGCATGGGTGAAGGAACCGGCCTCGGCCACGGCGTGGAATACCCGCAGCTTGTCCCAGTCGAGTTGGCCGTGGGCGTCGCCGACCATGCTTGGGCCTATTCGGCGGCGGCGCGCGCGTCGTCCAGCGCCGCCAGGTATTTTTCCGCTTCCAGCGCCGCCATGCAGCCGGTGCCGGCGGCGGTAACCGCCTGGCGATAGATCTTGTCCTGGACATCGCCGGCGGCGAATACCCCCGGCACCGAGGTGCGCACCGTGCCCGGTCGAGTGAGGATGTAGCCGTCGGCGTCGATGTCGAGCTGGCCCTTGAACAGCTGCGTGGTCGGCGCATGGCCGATGGCGATGAACACGCCCTCGAGCGGAATCTCGCGCGCGGCACCGCTGCGCACATGCCGAATGCGCAGGCCCACGACCGCGTCCTGGCCCAGGATCTCGTCGACGGCGTGGTCCCAGACGACTTCGATCTTGGGGTTGCGGAACAGCCGCTCCTGCATGATCTTCTCGGCGCGCAGCGAATCGCGGCGGTGCACCAGCACCACCTTGGCGGCGAGATTGGCCAGATAGAGCGCTTCCTCGACCGCGGTGTTGCCGCCGCCGATCACGGCCACGGTCTTGCCGCGAAAGAAGAATCCGTCGCAGGTGGCGCAGGCCGACACGCCCTTGCCCTGCAGAATCTGTTCGGAGGGCAAGCCCAGCCACTTGGCCAGCGCGCCGGTGGCGACGATCAAGGCATCGCTGGTGAAGACATCGCCGGAATCGCCGGTGCAGGCGAAGGGCTGGCGCCGCAGATCGACCGCGGCGACGGTATCGAACACGATCTCGGCGCCGCAATGCTGGGCCTGGCCCAGCATCTGCTCCATCAGCCAGGGGCCCTGGATGGGCTGGGCGAAGCCGGGATAGTTCTCGACCTCGGTGGTGATCGACAACTGGCCGCCGACCTGCATGCCCTGGATCAGGATCGGCTTGAGACCGGCGCGCGCGGCGTAGATGGCGGCGGTGTAACCCGCCGGCCCCGAGCCCAAAATCACGAGCTTGCCGTGCCGCGTCGCCATCGCTTTCACCCTAGCAGTCGGATCGGGGTGGTTCTAGCGGAGCGATCTTCCGCCATCAAGGCGACAGTCCGAGGCGCCGGCGGACGGCCTCGGCGACCATGGCCGCCTCGTCGATCGGCGCCACCGTGAACGGCTCGGTATGGGCTTCGAAGCGCCGCGCCACGCCGTCGCGGTAGAGGCCGTGATGGAAGTCGGAGAATTTCCGGCTGCCGCCGTCGAGATCGTAGATGTAGACCGGCTTGCCGGCGGCGGCGGCGTCGGACAGCATCGCGACCGAATCGCCGGTGACGACGATGGCTTCGGCCGCCTTGAGCATGCCGAGATAGGGATTGTCGCCGCTGCCGTCCCAGATGAAGGCCGGAGTCTCGGCCAGGCGTTCGGCGATCAGGCGGGCATTGTCCTCGCCGGTGCGGCGCGAAAACGTCACCGCCAGCGAGACGCGCTGGGTCGCCGCCAGCCGCGCCAGCCGCTCGGCCAGATCGCGCGCCCTTGCCGCACCGAAGCGATAGGCGCGGCTGGCGCCGCCGATCAGAACCGCCACGATCGGCCGCGGCAGGTCCGCAAGCCGCGGATCCTTGGGCAGGCTGGCAAGCAGGCCGGGATTGACCCGGCTCAGCGCGCCGCGGGTGACGACGACATTGGGGCCGGCGAGGCGATCATGGCGCGGCGCCACCACCAGATCGAAGCGCGCCGGATCCAGCCGCGGGTGCTGGATGGCGACCGTAAAGGCCCCCGAAAGCGCGCGCAGGGCCGCCAGCGGCGCCATGGTCAGCCGTCCGCAGCCGATCATCAAGCGCGGCCAAGGCGCCACCAAGTCGTCGCCGCCGATGGCCAGCGCGTTGAGCGGATCGAACCACAACCAAGGCGGCAGCCAGCGCCAGGGCCAGCGCACCTCGAGCCGTTTGATCTCGGTCGGAAGACCCACCGCCAGAGCCAGCGCCCGACTTTGGTTCTCGTGGCCGGCCTTGCCGTCGGACAGGATCCAGCACTCGGCGCGGGGACTCATGCGCGCCTTGTCGCCCGAAAGCGGGGCAGGATCAAGCGAACTCGGTTTCCGGCGTCGGCGCGGCGGTTTGCGAACGCAGCCACGCGGCGTATTCGCGGCTGCTTTGGTAGACCCGGGCCGCGCGGTTGAAGGCGAAGTCCTCGGCCAAGCGTTCGTGGAAGGTCGGCAGGCCGAGCGCGTTGAGGCCGATCAGGATGGCGCGGCGATTGGCCTCCGCGGTCGGCTCGACCGCGGCGACGACATGGAAGGGCGACATGCCGCCGACCGGTTCGACCGCGATGTCGGCAACGACATGGCTGTACCAGCGCAGCCGGAAGCGGATGATACGCCCTTCGATTAGGGCGTGGACGCGCAGATCGTCAGTCATCACCCGGCGATTAACCCGCTCGACGAAGTCGCCGATCGTCAGCCAGGCCTTTTCGGCGCGCGACCACATCACGCCGATCTTCGCCGCCAGCCCCGCATCGGCCAGAAACAGTCCCTCGCGCGTCAGGAACCGCGCCAGATTGGCCGACAGCGCCGCGTCGCCGTCCTGGGGCTTGAGGCCCAGCGCATAGAGCCGATGGCTGGCATCGCGCCCGGCGGCGAACAGCGCCAGGGCCTGGCCGCGGCGGCCATAGACCAACAGCCGCGGCAGGCCGTCCCCCAGCCTGCCCTCGTGAATCGCATCGCCATCGGCGAATACCTCGCGCCGCTCGGAGGGCAGGCGGTCGGCGACGCAATGATGACGGCCGCGTTCGCGATACCAGCCCTGGCGGAGCATCGCCTCGGTCATCTCGCCATCGGGCGAGATTCCGTCGAACGAGTCGAGCAGCGCAGTGACGTGGCGCAGGCCGGTCTTGAGTCCCTGGGTGACGTGCAGCGTACCGTCCGGATTCCAGTAGGCCTCGATGCGTCCGCCCCAGCCTTCGATGCGGAAATTGCGGTCGAGCTGCTTGAGCCACGCGCCCGAGGCCAGCTTGCGGGTCGAGGTCGCCAGCGCGTCGAACCCGCCATAGCGCTTGCCGTCCCAGAACAAGCCGGCCTCGGTCAATTCGGACTTGATGGTCGAGGTGCCATCGGGGGACTTGCCGACGGCGTTGAGGAAGGCGGCGATCAACGGCCCGTAGCCGATCGCCACCGAATGATTGGCGCGGCCGCGCATGGCGAACAGCCGACCACGCTTGAACTGCAGCGTGGCATGCGGGCGGTTGGCGGCATCGCGCAGCGAAAAGAAATGGTCCGTGCCGGCGTCCAAAAGCTTGTCGTAGCCGCCGCGGCCGATGCAGTTGCCCATGAAATCGCTTTCGCGATCCAACGCGCGCGCGGTCTTCATCCGCAATACCGCCCAGCCGTTGCCGAACACCTGCACCGCGGCGACATCGCCGCCGGGTTCGCGCTCGGCCAGGCGCTTGGACAGCCGCGCATCCCATTCGCCCGCCGCCGCCTCGGCCTGATCCAGGGTCTGTTTGCCGACATGGTCGAGCTGGCGGCGAGCGAAGGCCGCGTCCTCTTCCTTGCGCTTGAACAGCGGATCGGAGCCGTCGATCGCGGCATCGGCGACCTGCTCGAGCGCGATCAGCCAGCCGGCAAGGCGCGCCAGCCGCGCCTCGAAGGCGCGCCGCGCCGGGCGGTCGTCGTGTTCGGGGAACCACCACAGCTCGCCGCCGCGATCGAGTTTGCGCAGCGCCCATTCCGGCACCGGATGGGTCGCGGCCAGCGTGGGCGTGAACGGCCACAGCAACTCGGCATCGCCCTGCACCGCCTTGCCGAAGCGTTTGTTGACCCATTTGCGCGCGCTGGGCCGTCGCACCGCGGGCAATTCCTCGCTGTCGGCGTCGAGCACGGGCTTGTCGCCCAAGGCGCGCTCGATCAGCCGAGTCAGGGTCTCGCGGTTGACGATGTCGAAATGGGGCAATTCTGGCTCCCTTCCGAACCGCAGCTTCGGTTTCATTATATAGAACGGCGGGGTCGCGATTTCGATAGCAATTTGAAATAATATTGCCGAAACCGGCTCGAACGATTAAGTCTACCGGCCATGCGGGGCAGCAAACTCGATCGCACCGACCGCGCCATTCTGCGGGCGCTGCAGGCCGACGGTCGCATGACCAATGTCGACCTGGCGCGGACGGTGGGCATATCGCCGCCGCCCTGTCTGCGGCGGGTCAGGGCGCTGGAAAAAACCGGTTACATTCGCCGCTATCGCGCCGAACTGGATGCCGAGCGCCTGGGCTATGGCGTGACGGTGTTCGCCATGGTCGGCCTGCACAGCCAGGCCGAGGCCGATCTCAAGGCGTTCGAGGCGCTGGTCGCCGGCTGGCCCGAAGTGCGCGAGGGCTACATGCTGGCCGGCGAGACCGATTTCATTCTCAAGGTGTCGGCGCGCGATTGGGACGCCTATCAGAATTTCGTCACCACCAAGCTGACCGCCGCGCCCAATGTCCGTGGTGTCAAAAGCGCCATGGCGCTGCGGGCTTCCAAGCACGATCCGGGCGTACCGATCGAATCCGGCGACTGAGAGCATGAACCGACGCGAGCGGCGGGCGGCACGGGCCACGGGCGCGGGGCCGAGCGATCCGCAAGGGGCGGCGCTGCTGAACGCGGCGCTTACGGCGCTGAACGCGGGCCGGCCGGCCGAAGCATTGGCGGTGGCCGAGCGGGCGGCGGCACGGCTGCCGGATTTCGCGCCGGCGCAGTCGATCCTGGGACATGCCAGGCGGCTCACGGGCGACATGGTGGCGGCACGCGCCGCCTTTGCTGCGGCGGCACGCCTTGGACCCAAGGATGCCGAATTGCAGCTCAATCTCGGCCATGCCGAATCCGCGCTCGGCAACGCCGCGGCGGCGATGGCGGCGTATCGGTTGGCTGTCGCATTGAATCCGTCGCTGGCCGCGGGTTGGACCGGCTTGGCCCAAATCCTGCGCGCCGAGCGTCGCCATGACGAAGCGCGCAATGCCGCCTTGCAGGCCCTCAATTTGGCCCCCAGCGATCCGATCGCGCTCGACAGCCTGGCAGCGATCGATCAGGCCGGCGGGCGGTTCGACCTGGCCGAGGCGGGTTACCGCGCGGCGCTGGCGGTCGAGCCGCGATCGGCCGAGAACCTGTTCAACCTCGGCACGCTGATGATGGTCCAAGGCCGCACCGAGGACGAGATCGATTGGTACCGGAAAGCGCTCGAACTGCGGCCCGACTACAGCCGTGCGCGCTACAATCTGGGCGTGGCGCTGCTGCGTTCGGAGCGGTACGCCGAAGGCTGGCCACTTTATGCGCTGCGCTTCCATCCCGGCGCGGCCGGCTATGCGCGGCGGCCCTTTGCGCAGCCGGCCTGGGACGGGAAGCCGTTGGCCGCCGGGCGGCTTCTGGTCTGGGGCGAACAGGGCATCGGCGACGAGCTGCTGTGGGGCAGCTTGCTGCCCGAACTGGCCGAGCGCGTGCCGAAGCCGGTGGTGGAATGCGCGCCCAGGCTGGTGCCGCTGTTTCGCCGCGCCTTGCCTGAGATCGAGTTCGTCGCCGCCTCCGATCCGCCCGATGCGCGTTTGCTCGCGGCCGACATCGCGGCCCAGGCGGCGCTGGGCGATCTCGGCGCCATGTTGCGGCCCGATGCCGCCGGTTTCCGGCCGCGGGCCGGACACATCGCCGCCGATCCCGCACGCGTCGCCGAATTGCGGGCGCGCTACGGCGGCGATCGCGGTCGCCCGCTGATCGGCATCTCCTGGCGCAGCGTCAACAAGCAGCTTGGCGGCGCCAAATCCGCGCCGCTGTCGGAATGGGGACCGATCCTCAAGGCGCGCGAGGCGATCTGGATCGATCTGCAATACGGCGACACCGCGGCCGATCGCGCGGCCTTGCGCGATCAGCACGGAATCGAGCTGATTCATGACCCTGAGATCGACGCGCTCTCCGATATGGACGGTTTCGCCGCCCAGGTCGCGGCGCTGGATCGGGTGATCTCGGTGTCCAACACCACCGTCCATGTCGCCGCCGCGCTGGCCAAGCCGTGCTGGGTGCTCTTGGATGCGGGCGCCTTGTGGTATTGGTTCAAGCGGCGCGCGGACAGCCCGTGGTATCGCTCGGTGCGGCTGTTCCGCCAGGCACAAGCCGGCGATTGGGCGCCGGTCATGGCGCAGCTCGGCGCCGAATTGGCAGCGGAGGGGTGATGGCGTTTCCGGTCTATATCGGTTGGGATTCGCGCGAGGATATTGCCTTTCGCGTGGCGCGGCATTCGCTGATTCGCCGCTCGACGGTCGAATTGTCGGTCGAGGCGCTGCGCCAGCCGGATCTGCGCGCCCGCGGCCTTTACGCCCGCGCCCCCGATCCGCTGCAATCGACCGAGTTCACCTATACCCGGTTCCTGGTGCCGGCCTTGCGCGAGTATCGCGGCTGGGCGCTGTTCTTCGATTGCGACTTCTTGTGGCTGGCCGACGTCGCCGATCTGCTGAAGCGGATCGACGATCGCTATGCCGCGATGTGCGTCCATCACGACCATCGCCCGCCCGAGCAGTGGAAGATGGACGGCAAGAAGCAGACCGTCTATCCGCGCAAGAACTGGTCCTCGCTGGTGCTGTGGAATTGCGGCCATCCCGCCAATCGCGCGCTGACCCCCGAGCTGGTCAACCGCGAGAGCGGTGCCTTTCTGCACCGTTTCCAATGGCTCGAGGACGAGCAGATCGGCGCCCTGCCCGAGACCTGGAATTGGCTGGAAGGCTGGTCCAAGCCGCCGGCCGAAGGCACGCCCAAGGTGGTGCACATGACCCGCGGCGGACCCTGGTTCGAGAACTGGACCCATGTCGACTACGCCCATTTGTGGGAAGAGGAGCGCCTCGACTACGAGGCGGTGGGCGATACTGGGGCTTGATCAGGCGAAATGTGCTAGCGTCGATCGGTTCTCGACCGAGGCAAGACATGGCTGATCCGGTTATGGTTGCGATCCCGGTATCGCCCGAGGCCGCCGCCGCGCTGTCCGATCAGGAGCGCCGTCGACGGGTCGGGCGGCTGGTCAGTCGACTCGTCCGACCCGGCGCGGACGAGACGGATCCTTTGGTCGCCATGCTGGCGGAGGTCAAGCGCCGCGCCCGGGCCGGCGGCCTGACCGATCGCGATGTCGAAGCCGAAATCGCGGCCTACAATGCCGAAGGTCGTAATTGACGCCAGCTCGCTGGTCGGTGCCGTTCTGAAGTCCGATTCCGTTCCGCAACGCGCTTTGTCGCTGGCGCGGTCCAAACACATCCTTTGTCTGTCGCCGGCGGTCGAAGCCGAATATCGCGCCGTTTTGGCACGACCACGATTTCGGCCCTTCGTCGATGCCGAGACGATCGAGCGCCTTCTCGATCTATTGGCCACTGCGGCGCTGACGGTCGAGCCTTCGATTCGGATTGCCGATTGCAGGGACGCTAAAGACAACAAGTATCTGGAATTGGCTTTGGCGGCCGGAGCAGACTTCATCGTATCGAGCGACCGGGACCTGCTGGCGCTCGATCCTTGGCGCGGCATACGAATATTGAACCCAGCGGCGTTCGTAGCCATTGACGACAAGGGGGCTTGAAAGCCGGTCTATCCAACCTAAGTAAGGCGCCATCGGCGGTGCCTTTTCGGGGCCGCCGGATGTGACCTCGCTCGTCGGAGGAGGGACGCCATGTCGCGCCTGTCGCCGTTCAATTCGCCGCTCTTGCTCGGCTTCGATCACATCGAGCGCATGCTCGATCGCGTCGCCAAATCCGCCGACGACGGCTATCCGCCCTACAACGTCGAGCAGATTGCCGAGGATCGCATCCTGATCGTCCTGGCCGTGGCCGGCTTCCGCGCCGGCGAGCTGTCGGTGGCGATCGAGGACAGCCAGCTGACCGTGCGCGGCAAGCAATCCGAAGAGGAAGGTCGGGTCTATCTCCATCGCGGCATCGCCGCCCGGCAGTTCCAGCGTGGTTTCGTCCTGGCCGAGGGTATCGAAGTCGAAGGCGCGGCGCTCGATAACGGCCTGTTAACCATTACTCTGGTAAGACCCAAGGCGCGGCCGACCGCGCGGATCGTTCCCATCCGCGACGGCTCGGCCGGTTAGGGCGCGGGAGGTCGGCATGAACGACAAACCCCAATTCGACATCCGCCGGATCACGCCCGAGGCGCTGTTGGCGCTGGGCACGCCGTTCCTGGCCTATATCCGCCCGATCGCGGTCGACGGCCGGACGGGATTCGCGGTCCACGCCGCCAATGGCGAACGACTGGGCGTGTTCTCGGATCGCATCGTCGCCATGGCTGCCGCCCGCCAACACGATTTGGAGCCGGTCAGCGTCCACTAGACCGCGATCGGTTTGCATGGAATCGCGGACGCTATTCCATGCAAACCGTGAATCGCGGTCCAGAGCGGGATGCGAGGGCATGATTCACGATCTGTCTTGAACCACATGGTTCAAGACAGATCGATCATGCCCTAGACGTCAAGGCTCGAATCTCGGCCGCGACCTCGGCCGGATGACTGTCGAGCATGCCGTGACCCGCGCCCGGGATCGCCGCCAGCGCGGCCCGCGGCAGCAACTGCCGCAGCGCCCGGGCAATGGCGGGCGCTGTCTGCGGACCGGCGTCGCCATGGACGATGCGGGCGAGAACCGGAAACGCCGCCATGTCATCTCGCGTCAGAGTCTCGGCGAATGCCGCCCGCACGTCCAAGGCGTTGCGCGCCGCGCCCATGCGCAGGCTTTCGATCACCTTGGGCGGCAAGCGGCGATAGGCGCCCTGGCCAAACCAGTAATCGATCATCGTGCCGACCGCGTCGGGCGCGCCCGATTCGACCTCGGCTATGTAGTCGCTGAAGAACTGCCGGGCCGCCGCCAGCCGAACATGCTCGCCCGCCAATTCGAGCGCCCGCATCAGCACCGGCTCGAACAGCCCGAGGCCCAATAACGCTTCCGGAACTTCCAGCGCGGCGTGGAGCGCCACATTGCCGCCATAGGAATGGCCGCACAGCCAAACCGGCTGGCCGATGGCGCGGATCAAAGCGGCGATGGCCGCGGCTTTGGCCTGCGTACCGGGGAGGTGCGCCGGATCGGACTCGCCATAACCCGGCAGATCGGGCGTGACGATGCGGAACTTTCCCTCGAGATGGGGCAGAACCCGCGCCCAGGCGCGGCCTTCGCCCGGCGAGCCGTGGACCAGGACCAGGGCTTGACCCTGACCCTGATCGCGATACGCCAGGTGCCGGCCGTTCTTGAGGTCGAGTCTCTGCACTACTTGGCTCCGCCCATCACCATGATGGTCGATGTGCCGTGGGCCAGAACCTTGCCGTCCTTGGACAGGACCTTGGCTTCCGAGGAGATGATCTGGCGGCCGGGCGACACCACCCGCGCCTCGGCGCGCACCCGCCCGGTATCGAGGCCGATCGGGCGCGAGAAATTGACCTTGGTCTCGATGGTGACGTAGCCGGCGCCGGCCGGCAGCAAGGAATGTCCGGCGCAGCCGCCGACGCTGTCGATCAGCGTCAGCGACCAGCCGCCATGGACCGTGCCCATCGGATTGAGCAGATGCCGGCCGGGTTCGCCCTCGAAGGCGGCGAAGCCTTCGGCGACTTCGACGATCCAAAACGACAGCGTCTCCGAGATCGGCGCCTGCGGCAGCCGGCCGTCGACGATCGCCTGCAGGATCTCGCGGCCGGTCCTGCCGGCGATGTCGGCCGGGCCGAGCGCGCCGTAGCGATAGGTCTGGACGGATGTCATCGGCACCTCCGCGTCGCTAGCTTGCCGCCGCCTCGCGGCCGAGATCGAATTGCAGCCGGGCGAGGCGGGCATAAAGCCCGTCCTGGCGCATCAGCGCGGCGTGGTCGCCCTCGGCTACGATGCGGCCGCGCTCCAGCACGACGATGCGTCCGGCGCGCAGCACGGTCGCCAGCCGGTGCGCGATCACCAGCGTGGTGCGGCCGCGCATCAGCGTCTCGATGCCCTGCTGCACCAAGCGCTCGGATTCGGCGTCGAGCGCGCTGGTGGCCTCGTCCAGCAGCAGCACCGCCGGATCGCGCAGCATCGCCCGCGCGATCGCCAGGCGCTGCTTCTGGCCGCCCGACAGCCTGAGGCCGCGTTCGCCCAGCTGGCTGTCATAGCCCTCGGGCAGCCGGGCGACGAACTCGGCGGCGCCGGCCTGCTCGGCCGCGGCGCGCACCTGGGCGTCGTCGGCCTCGGGCCGGCCATAGCGAATGTTGTCGGCCACCGAGCCGGCGAAGATCACCGGCTCCTGCGGCACCAGCGCAAACCGGGCCCGCAGCGCGGCGGGATCGGCCCGGCGCAGGTCGACGCCATCGAGCCGGATGGTGCCGCGCTCGGGGTCATAGAACCGCAGCAGCAACTGGAACACGGTCGACTTGCCGGCGCCCGAGGGGCCGACCAGGGCCACGGTCTCGCCCGGCCGGACGCGCAAGGCGAAGTCGCTCAACGCCGGCTCGTCCGGCCGGCTGGGATAGCGGAAGGTCAGATCGGCGATTTCGATCGCGCCCTTGGCCGGCGTCGGCATGGGCAGGGGATCGGCCGGGCAGGCGATCGCCGGTTCGAGCGCCAGCAGTTCGAGAATGCGCTCGGCGGCGCCGGCGGCGCGCTGCAGATCGCCCCAGACCTCGGACAGGGCGCCCAGGCTGCCGGCGGCCAGCACGGCGTAGAACACGAACGCCGCCAGTTCGCCTCCGGTCATGCGGCCCGAGAAGACGTCGTGGCCGCCGCTCCACAACACGAAATCGACCGCGCCGAACACCAGCAGCATGACCAGCGCCGTCAGCCAGGCGCGCGCGCCAACCCGCCGCAAGGCGGCGCCGAAAGCGCCTTCGACCCGCTGGGCGAAGCCGCGCAGCTCGATCGCCTCGTGGCCGAAGGCCTGCACGGTCTGGATCGCGCCGTAGGTCTCGGCGGCGCGGGCCGAGACGTCGGCGACGCGGTCCTGGCTTTCGCGCGACAGGCTGCGCACCCGCCGGCCCAGCAGCACGATCGGCGCCACCACCAGCGGGATCACGACCGCGATCAGCATCGCCAGCCGCGGCGAGGTGATCGCCAACAGCACGGTCGCGCCGGCGAACGTCAACAGATTGCGCAGCGCCACCGAGGCCGAGGACCCGATCACGGTCTGGATCAGGGTGGTGTCGGCGGTCAGGCGCGACAGCACCTCGCCCACCTTGGTGGTCTCGAAGAAGGTCGGCGACATCGCCAGCACGCGACGATGGATCGCCAACCGCAGGTCGGCGACGATGCGTTCGCCCAGCCAGGTGACGAGATAGAAGCGCGTGAAGGTGGCGATCGCCAGCACGGCGATGATGCCGAACAGCGCCAGGAAATAGAGATCGATGAAGGCGCCGTCCTCGCCGCGAAAGCCGTGATCGACGATCCGGCGCATGGCGATGCCGATGGTCAGCACCGAGGCCGCCGCCACCACCAGCGCCAGAAGCGCGCCCAAAACGCGGCCGCCATAGGGCGCCAGCCAGGGCCACAGCGCCTGCAATTGGCCGACCCGGCGGCTGGAGGGGCGTGGGGACTCGCTCATCGCGTCAATCCAGGGCGACGGCGATGCCGGCGGCAGCCAATTCCTCGCGCCAGCGGCTCGCAAGATCCGGCCCGCCGCGGCTGTCGCGCCAGCGGCCGGAAGCCTGGTCGTAGTCGTAATGGCTGGCGCCCGAGCGCGGCGAGGACAGCCACAATTGCCGCATCGGGCCATGGCGATTGAGCACGTACTGGCCAACCCCCTCGATCGCCACGGTCAGGATGCCGCCCTGCAAGTCGACCTCGGCGCGGTCGGCGGCGGCGTCCTCGATCGCCTCGGCGGCGCGATCGATGAATCCGCTCGCCAGGCGGACGAATCGGCTTTCCTCGAGCATGGCCTCACCCCTATAGACGCCGCGCCGGGGCTCGGCAACCGGCGCCTCTTGCGGCCCAATGCGGGCTTTGCCAGTATGGAAGCGGGACGCCCCTGGAGTCGCGCGATGACCTTTGCAGTCTCCCAAAACAAAGCCTTGTCGATCCTCGCCAAATCGACCTATGCCGTGCTCGGCCAATCAAGCCCGGTCGGCCACGCCATCGAGCGCGCGATCCGTACCGAGGAGGCGGCCGATCTGACCTTGGCCGGGCTGGTGTTCGACGCGCTGCCGGGCGGCAAGCGGCGCAAGATCGGCCAGGCGGCCGATCTGCGGGCACGACTGTCGCGCAAGCTGACCAGGGCGACCGAGGGCGAAAGGGGCCCGCGCGACGCCCACGTGGTCGAGGCGCTGCAGCAACTCGGCCTGCGCCGGGTCACCATCGCCAAGCCCTGGTCGCCAAGGCGCCGGCTGGACCCGAAGTCTTGAACCGCCGCCGTCTCGGCGTCGTTTTTTCGCTGTGTTTTTTGGCCGCGCAGTCCGCGGCCGCGGCCGAACCGCAGTTGGGCGACTACGTCCGCACCGATGGCACCACGCTCAAGATCACCTCGGTCCAGCCGCGGTCGATCGACTTCATCCTGATCTTCCGGGTGCCCGACGGCGATGCCCAGCGGCGCTGCGCCATCGACGGCACCGCCAATGTCGCCGGCGGGGTGGCGGTGTTCGACGAGCGCCTGTCGCGCTGCCGGCTGTCGATGCAGTTCCATCCCCGCAGCGTCGACCTCACCCACACCGGCCCCTGCAAGTGCAAGGGCAACGTCGCCTTGTCGGGCAGCTACGCCCATACCCGCTAGGGCATGATCGATCTGTCTTGAACCATAGAGTTCAAGACAGATCGTGAATCATGCCCTCGTATCCTGTTCTGGACCGCGATTCACGGTTCATAGGGAATCGCGGCCGTGATTCCCTATGAACCGATCGCGGTCTAGGCGATGCGCCCGGCAGGAGTTGCCCAGTAGGCCGGTTTCTGCCCGCCGATGGCGGCCCTGAGCCTCGGGTTTCCGCGGATTTCGACTTGGCATGCGTCTTGAAGGCAAGGCTGCGGATCAATCCGTCCGGCGGCCGATCGCGCCTGTCCGGACCAAGACCCGGAGCGAACGCATGTTCGGCGGCATGTTCGTCAACGGTTTGAACGGCCTGATGGGCCAGAACGAGCGTTTGTCGGCGATCAGCGACAACATCGCCAATGCCACCACCAACGGCTTCAAGAAATCCGACGTCCGCTTCGAAAACCTGATGCGGGAAAGCGGCAAGCCCGCTTTCCAGACCACTTCGGTGGCCGGCTACACCAAGCGCTACAACCAGGTCCAAGGCGAGCTGAAATCGGTCACCCAGACCTCCAATGCCTCGATCCTCGGCAAGGGATTCTTCGTCGTCAACACCAAGGCCGACAGCACGGGCCAAACCTTCTTCACGCGGCTGGGCGACTTCGAGGCCAATTCCGACGGCGAGCTGATCAACGGCGCCGGCCTGTTCCTGCAGGGCTACAAGGCGACCAACAGCTCGGTCACCTCCGGCACCACGGTCGGATCCCTGACCACGGTCAAGGCCACCCTCAATACGATCGCCGTGCCCAAGGCGGCCACCACCACCGCCGAAGGCTCGGGCAACATTCCCAACCCGGCGACCAAGACCGTCGGCACGCAATTCAACAATGCCCTGACCGTGCTCGATTCCGCGGGTGCGGAGCGCACCATCGACTTGACTTGGACCTCGACCGCGACCGGTTACACCGTGTCGGCGACGGCCAGCAACGGCACGGCGACGGTCAACGGCGGCACCACCGCCACGGTCGCCTTCCCGCTCACCTCGCTCAACCTGGGAGTGACCTGGAACACCGGCGCCGTCGCCAGCACGGTCGCGGTTACCATGTCCAGCGTCACCGCCAACGGCAACACCGTCCCCGGTTTCACCATGACCCTGGCCCGGACCGACGGCAATCTCGACCTGACGGTCGAGGACATCGTCATCAAGAGCGACGGCTCGGGCGACGTCATGGCCGAGTTGTCGGACGGCAGTCGGACGCGGATCGCGCGCATCGGCGTGGCCACCTTCGTCGAACCCGATCAGCTCGACGCCGTCAGCGGCACCAGCTGGGTGCAAAGCGCCAAATCGGGCGAGCCGGTGATCAGCAATCCGCTCTCGGTGTCATTGGGTTCGGGCTCGATTGTGGGCAGCACGCTGGAGCAGTCCAATGTCGATCTGGCCGACGAGCTTGCCACCTTGATCGTGGTGCAGAAGAGCTACAGCTTCAACTCGACCATCCTGACCACCGCCGACCAGATGTACAAATCGGTCATCGACCTCAAGTCGTGAGGTCCTAGACCGCGATCGGTTCATAGGGTATCGCGGTCGCGACTCCCTTTGAACCGTGAATCGCGGTCCAGAGCGGGATGCGAGGGCATGATCCGCGATCGGTCTTGAACCGCTTGGTTCAAGACGGACCGATCATGCCCTAACCGACGAAGAACGGCAGGCCGAGCCAGCGCAGCCGGCCGCCGGGGCCGGGCGCGGTGCAGACCACGCGGTTGCGGCCGGGCGGGAAGGGCCGCGACATCCGCACCTCGAAGCGGTGATCGCCCAGCCGCTCGACCGTCAGCGGCTGGCTTTCGTGCGCCGAGGTGCAGGTCAGGCGCTCGATCGCAGTTTGACCTTGGACGGTGAACCCCAGCCAAGGCGGGTTGTCGCCCAGTCGCGGATCGAGCGGAATCAGGTCCTCGATCGGCAAGGGCACCGAATCCAACAGCCGCGTCAGCCGGCTGCCGTCGCCCAGGCTTTGGGTCACCGGAAAGCGCGGCAGCGCGAACCGATCGGCGCCGGGATGCACCGGACCGGTGTGCTGGCCGAAGGCGGCGGCGAAGCCGGCGCGCTCGATCGCCTCGCGCGTCGCCAGGCTGAACTCGCCGCCGGGAAAGGAGAACAGCGTGACGGCGGCGCCGGTTTCGGCCTTGATGCGCGCCGCAGCCTGTTCGATGTCGCGCTTGCGGCGCGCCAGCGCCTCGCCGTCGCGCAAGGGGATCTGCTGGGTGACGCCGACCCCGGCACCGGCCGCGACCATGACCTTGAGCTCGGACCAAGACATGTAGGCATCGCCGCCGCGATCGAGCAATTCCGGCACCACGAACACCGTCACCGGCAGCCCGGCCGCGCGCAGCCGCGGCCAGCCGTCGCGATAGGCCGTGGCGTAGCCGCCGTCGACGGTGATCGCCACCGCCTTGTTGGGCAGCGCGGGTCCGCCGCGCAGGGCCGCGACCACCTCGACCAGCGGCACGACGCGATAGCCGCCCTGGGCGATGGTCGCCAGATTGCGCTCGAAGGATTCGATGGTGACGCTGGCGCCGGGCGAGCGATCCTTGCCGAAACGGAAATAGACCAGCACCGCCGCCGTGTCCGCCGCCCACGCGCCGGCCGTCAGCAAACACGCCGCAATTCCGAAAAGCGCCCTCATCGCTCCGATCTTAGCGCGGAATCGCGGCCGCTGTCGCCGGGGGCATCAGCCCGGTCGCGGCCGCGCTGTCCGACAGCAGCGGATAGCGCCGGGCCTCGAACAGCTGATAGTGCCACCATTCATTGCGATAGAAGTCGAATCCGGCCGCCGTCATCAGGCCCAATAAGAGAAGACGATTGCGCTGCGCGGCGGGACCGATGGTGCCGACGCCGTGATGCGATTCGGGACGGTTGCTGTCGAACGGCGTGCCCATGTCGAGTTCGCGCCCGCCGCCGTCGATCAACGTCAGGTCGACCGCGACGCCGCGCGAATGGGGCGAACCGCGCCTCGGATCGGCCAAAAAGCCGGGATCGGGAGTGTGTTGCCACAATACCCACTGTGCCTCGCTCGGCCGGAAGGCGTCGAACAACCGGAAACGCAGGCCCAGCGGCTTGGCGAGATCGATGGCGCGGCCCAGCGCCGCGGCCGCGTCCGGATGCAGGAAGGCGGCGGCGCGGGCATAGACCGGCCTGCCGGTGAAATTGTCCGACGTGGCGTAGGCGATGGCCAGATCGAGATCGAATGCTGGCGGAGCGATCGGCACAAGCGGCATGGCGCGGTCCATGCTAAGGAGAAAATCCGACCGGGAGAAGCGCGGCTGTGATCGTATTGGCGTTCGATTGCGCATTGGAGGCGCTGTCAGTGGCGATCGTCGACCAGCGGCAGGTCTTGGCCGAGACCGTCGAGCCGCCGGCGCGCGATCAGGCCGAGCGGCTGATGCCGGCGATAGAAGCCACCCGCCTCGCCGCCGGGCTGGCGTGGACTGCGATCGACCGGCTGGCGGTGACGACCGGACCGGGCGGCTTCACCGGCGTGCGCGTCGGCATTGCCGCCGCGCGCGGACTGGCGCTGGCGACCGGCAAACCCGCGATCGGCCTCACCACTTTCGCCGCTTTGGCGGCCGGCGCGCCGGCTTCGACAGCGGTGGCGGTGGCGCTGGAAGCGGGACGCGGCGAGATCTACCTGCAATGTTTCGACGGTGAGCGTCGTCCATTGACCCAGCCTGCCGTGGTGCGGCCCGAGGCGGCAGTCTTGCCGGCGGGCTGCGTGCCGATCGGGCCGGCCTCTCGCCTTCTCGGCGGCACGGGTGAACCGCGTCGGGTCGATGCGGCGACCTTGGCGCGGCTCGCTCTCGCCGCAGTGCCGTCGCAATCGCCGCCGGCGCCGTTCTATCTGCGTGCGCCGGCCGTAACCTGGTCCGCCGCGCATCATGGGTGACGCCGCCGCCATCGGCGCGCTTCATGCCGCCTGCTTTCCCGATGGCTGGTCGGCCGCCACGGTGCGGACCACGCTGCGCCAGCCCTCGGTGTTCGCCCTGGTCGAGGGCGAACCGCCGCTGGGTTTCGCGCTGTGGCGCAAGGCGGCCGACGAGGGCGAGATCCTGGCCATCGGCGTCGCGCCCGAGGCACGTCGGCGCGGTCTCGGCCGTACGCTGATGGCGCGCATGGCGCTGCAGGCCCAGGCGCTCGGGGTGAAATCGCTGTTCCTCGAAGTGGCGATCGACAATTCGGCGGCCTTGGCGCTCTATCGCGGTCTCGGCTATTCCGAAGTCGGTCGGCGCCAGGCCTATTACGCCCGGGCCGGCGCGCGCATCGACGCCCAGGTCCTCAGGCTAGCGCTTGCGTAGCACCAGGCGGTGGATGCCTTGGGCATCGCCGCTCTCGGGCGCAAGCGACAGCACGGCGTGGCCCGAATCGATCACCGCGCGCGGCACGTTGCGCAAGGGCTCGCCGGCGTTGAGGCGCACCTCGGCCTCTTCGCCGCTGGCCATGGCTTCGATCATCAGCTTGGTCCGCACGAAGGTCATCGGACAGACCTCGGCGGTGATGTCGAGAAAGCGGCGCGCGCCCATGACGCGGTTGTGGCGCCCCGGCACTCACCCGTCAAGCGCTTGACTTGGGCCGCTTCCTTGCGTTCATTGCAGCCATGGCAAGTCGCTCGCCCAAGCCGGAGCTGAGCCGGATCGAGCAGCTCTGTCTCGAGCGCGGAATGAAGATGACCGGCCAGCGCCGGGTCATCGCCCGCGTGCTGTCGGAATCCGAGGATCATCCCGACGTCGAGGAGTTGCATCGCCGCGCCGCCGCGGTCGACCGCGGCATCTCGATCGCCACGGTCTACCGCTCGGTCCGGCTGTTCGAGGAATCCGGCATCCTCGAACGTCACGACTTCCGCGACGGCCGCTCGCGCTACGAGAAGGCCAGTCGCGAGCACCACGATCACCTGATCGATCTCGAATCCGGCCAGGTGATCGAATTCCGCGACGACGAGATCGAGAAGCTCCAGCGCGCGGTGGCCGAACGCCTGGGCTATCGGCTGATCGATCATCGTCTCGAACTTTATTGCAAGCCGCTGGCCGGCAAGAAACCGGCCAAGCGGAGCTGACGCGGATCGGCGGGCGGCCCCGGGCATTGGCCAAGACCTTCCATATCAAGTCCTATGGTTGCCAGATGAACGCCTACGACTCGGCCCGCATGGCCGACATCCTGGCGGGGTTGGGCTATCGGGCGACCGCGCGCGCCGAGACGGCCGATCTGGTGCTGATCAACACCTGCCATATCCGCGAAAAGGCCGACGACAAGCTTTATTCCGATCTCGGCCGGCTCGGCCTGCTCAAGGCCGAGCGGCGCGCGGCCGGCGGGGATCTGACCATTGCCGTGGCCGGCTGCGTCGCCCAGGCCGAGGGCGAGGAATTGCTGCGCCGCCAGCCGGCGATCGATCTGGTGGTGGGTCCGCAGAGTTATCACCGGCTGCCGGCCATGCTGGCCGAAAACGGCCGCGCCCGGATCGAGACCGATTTCCCGCCCGAACCCAAATTCGATCGCTTGCCGCCGCCCGGGCGGCGCGGGCTTTCCGCTTACCTCGCGGTGCAGGAAGGTTGCGACAAGTTCTGCAGCTTCTGCGTCGTGCCCTACACCCGCGGTGCGGAATATTCGCGGCCGGTCGCCGCGGTCGAGGACGAGGCGCGCCGCCTGATCGACCAGGGCGCGCTCGAAATCACCCTGCTTGGTCAGAACGTCAACGCCTATCACGGCGCGGCGGGCGACGGCGGGGTCGCCGGGCTCGGCGCGCTGATCCGGCGCCTCGCGCTTCTCCCCGGCCTCAAGCGCATCCGCTACACCACCTCGCATCCCGGCGACATGGACGACGACCTGATCCGCGCCCATGCCGAGGAACCCAAACTGATGCCGTTCCTGCACCTGCCGGTGCAGTCGGGATCGGATCGCGTGCTGGCGGCGATGAACCGGCGCCATACCGCCGCCGATTACCTGCGGCAAGTCGAGCGGCTGCGCCGGGCGCGGCCGGATCTGGCGCTATCCTCGGATTTCATCGTCGGACATCCCGGCGAGACCGAGGCCGATTTCCAGGCGACGCTGGATTTGGTCGCCGCGGTCGGCTTCGCCCAGGCCTACAGTTTCAAGTACAGCCCGCGGCCGGGGACGCCCGCGGCCGCACGCGAGGACCAGATTTCCGCGGTCGCGAAAGACGAGCGCTTGGTCCGCCTCAACGCCCTCATCCAGTCACAGCAGCAGGCCTTCAATCGCGGCTTCGTCGGCCGGCCGCTCGAAGTCCTGTTCGACCGGCCCGGCCGCCATCCTGGCCAGCGCATCGGCCGCAGCCCCTATATGCAATCGGTCCACGCCACGATCGCAGCGCCCGGCCTGGTGGAAGTGGAGATCGCCGGCATCGGCCCGGTCAGCTTGGCCGGTGTTCCGATCGGCGCGGGCGCGGAGCGCGCGGCATGAGCGAACAGCGCCAGGACCAAGCGACCGAAGCGCGTCCGCTGACGCTCGAACTCGACGACAATCGCCTGGTCGGTCGTCTCTACGGCGAGCACAACCGGCATCTGGCGCGGATCGAACAGCGCCTGGGCGTGACGCTGTCGACCCGCGGCAACGTCATCGCCATCGGCGGCACGCCGGCGCTGCAGCAGACCACGCGCGCGGTGCTGACCGGACTCTATCGCCGCCTCAAGGGCGGGCAGGAGATCGACGACAGCGCGGTCGACGGCGCCTTGCGCATGGCCGAGGGCGCGCGTCCGGCCGAGGGCGAGCAGCTCGACTTCGACATTCCCGATCTGGTGCTGCGTGGGCGGCGCCGGGTGGTGACGCCGCGCTCGCCCAACCAGGCCCATTACATGCGCTGCCTGGCCGGCCACGACCTGGTGTTCGGCCTCGGCCCGGCCGGCACCGGCAAGACCTATCTGGCGGTGGCGGTGGCGGTGGCGATGCTGCTGGAGGGGCGGGTCGAACGCATCGTGCTGTCGCGGCCGGCGGTCGAGGCCGGCGAGCGCTTGGGCTTCCTGCCGGGCGACATGCGCGAGAAGATCGATCCCTATTTGCGGCCGCTCTACGATGCGCTGCACGACATGCTGCCGGCCGACCAGGTGCAAAAGCGCATCGAGCGCGGCGAGATCGAGATCGCGCCGCTGGCCTTCATGCGCGGCCGCACCCTGTCCAATGCCTTCGTCATCGCCGACGAGGCGCAGAACACGACGCCGATGCAGATGAAGATGCTGCTGACGCGCATGGGCGAGGGCTCGCGCACCGTGGTCACCGGCGATCCCAGCCAGATCGACCTGCCGACCTCGCAGCGTTCGGGCCTGGTCGAGGCGGTCGAGCTGCTGGCAGGCGTGCCCGGCATCGCCTTCGTCCGCTTCACCGCCGCCGACGTCGTTCGCCATCCCCTGGTGGCGCGGGTGATCGAGGCCTATGCCGAGCGCGGCGACGCCGCCAAGCCGGGGACGTGAGGCACGCCGTGATCGAAATCAGCGTGCGGCCCGACCGTTGGCGACACCCGGGACGGGCGGCGGCATTGGCGCGGCGCGCGGCGCTGCGGGCGCTGGACGCGGC
>VGDZ01000005.1 GCA_016869515.1 Alphaproteobacteria bacterium
GCATCCCATCGGCCGCCAATTCGGGCGCCATCACCGCTGGCCCCGCCCCTTCGATCACGGGGGCGCAAGCAGCCAGCCCGACCGCCCCCGCCAGGGCCAGGGCCAGCGCCAGAGCGCCGCCGCGGCGCTTATCCGATTGCCGCCAAAGGATAAACATGCCAAACATTTGTCCCGGATCGCCTCGCCGCGCAGCCGTTTCGCGACGGTAGCCGGCTTGTCTGAGCGCCGTCCATAGGTGCGACCATCACCTTGGGGCCGTGATGCAGCAGCAGGGTTACAATCTTTCGCGACTGAAGATTCTGGTCGTCGAGGACAACAAGAACATGCGCGTGATGATTCGCGCCATGCTCGAGGCCTTTGGCGTCAAGAACATACGCGAATGCGAGAACACCAAGGACGCCTGGGAGCGCATACTCGAATTCGGTCCCGACATCATGATCCTGGACTGGATGCTGACGCCCGAGGACGGCATCGCCTTCGCCAAGCGCCTGCGCACCGCCGAGGATAGCCCCAACCGCTTCCTGCCGATCGTCATGCTGACCGGCTACACCGAGACCCGGCACGTGATGGTGGCGCGCGACGCCGGCATCAACGAGTATCTTGTCAAGCCGGTCTCGGGCCAGGCGCTGTACGGCCGCATCATCATGGCGATCGAGCATCCGCGGCCGTTCGTGCGCGCCAAAGGTTATTTTGGTCCCGACCGTCGCCGCCACAGGAAAAAGGACTATGATGGTCCCGAGCGGCGCAAGCCGGACGACAAGGACAAGGATGACTAATCGGTGCCAAGGATGACTAAACGGGGCGACGACGAGACGGGGCGAGACAGAGGGATTTAATGGCCAAGAAGCACGAAATCATCGAACCGCCGAACAAGCTGTCGGATCGGGTGTCGAAAGGCGGCCCCAATCCGATGGACGCCATCGCCAAGGCCGAGGCCAAGCTGCAGGAAATGGCCAAGGACTACGGCCAGTGGCTGGAAAACGACCTCGAGCAGGTCTACGCCGCCCTGGCCAAGGCCCGCGCCGGCGGCGCCGAACGGGCGGCTCACGTCAAGGCGCTGCATGGCGCCGCCTTCAACATCAAGGGCCAGGCCGGCACCTTCGGCAAGCCGCTGTTGTCGCGCATCTCGAAATCGCTGTGCAAGCTGATCGAGGAGCGCGCCGAGTTCACCGACGAGGACCTGACCGTGGCCGCGACTCATGTCGACGCGCTCAAGGCGGCGGCTGCCGGTCAGTACCCCGACAAGCTGGGCGAACAGGTGGCGATGGGGCTCGAGGGCATCGTCTCGAAGCGGCTGACGGCCTGAGGCGATGGCCGAGCTCACGCCGGTCGCGGCCAAGCCTAAGCTTTTCTCGGATTTGCGGGTGCTGGTGATCGAGGACGATCGCCAGATGCGGCTGTTGTTCAAGACCATGCTCGAGACCATGAACATCCGCAACGTGTTCGAGGCGGTCGACGGTCATGGCGGGCTGCAGCTGATGATGAGCAACGTCATCGATGTCGTGATCTGCGACTTGACCATGCGGCCGATGGACGGCATCGAATTCACCACGCTGTTGCGCCGGGCGCAGAACAGCCCCAGCCGCTATTGCCCGGTGATCATGGTCACCGGCAATGCCACCGCCGCCACCGTCGCCAAGGCACGCGACTGCGGCATCAACGAATTCGCCGCCAAGCCGGTGGCGCCGGGCACGCTCAAGGCCCGGATCGAAGCCGCCATCGCCCGCCCGCGCCCCTTCATCCAGTCGACCGATTACTTCGGGCCCGACCGCCGCCGCGTGGCGCGACCCTTCGATGGAGAGGACCGGCGCGAGAACGAACCCGAGGACGCGCCCGCGCCCAAGCCGGACCCGACTGCCGCCAAGCCCAAGACCGAGTGACATCGCAAGCAAAGGATCGATCATGCGCTTTCAGGGTACCGATTCCTACGTCGCCACCGACGATCTGATGGTGGCGGTCAACGCCGCCATCACCTTGCAGCGGCCGCTTCTGGTCAAGGGCGAACCCGGCACCGGCAAGACCATGCTGGCGTTCGAGATCGCGCGCGCGCTGGGCAAGCCGCTGCTGCAATGGCACATCAAGTCGACCACCAAGGCTCAGCAGGGCCTCTACGAATACGACGCGGTGTCGCGGCTGCGCGATTCCCAGCTCGGCGACGAACGGGTCAAGGACATCCGCAACTACATCGCCCGCGGCAAGCTGTGGGAGGCGTTCGGCGCCGACGGTTCGGTGGTGCTGCTGATCGACGAGGTCGACAAGGCCGACATCGAATTCCCCAACGACCTGCTGCTCGAACTCGACCGCATGGAGTTCCACGTCTACGAGACCCAGGAAACCGTCAAGGCCAAGCACCGGCCGATCGTGATCATCACCTCCAACAACGAGAAGGAGCTGCCCGACGCCTTCCTGCGCCGCTGCTTCTTCCACTACATCCGCTTCCCCGACCGCGACACCATGCAGCGCATCGTCGCCGTCCACCATCCCGACATCCAGAAGACGCTGGTGCGCGAGGCGCTCAACGTGTTCTACGAGCTGCGCGAGGTGCCGGGGCTGAAGAAGAAGCCCTCGACCTCGGAGCTGCTGGACTGGATCAAGCTGCTGATGGCCGAAGACATCCCGCCCGAGGCGCTGCGTGCCAAGGACCAGAAGGTGGTGATTCCGCCCCTGGCCGGGGCGCTGTTGAAGAACGAGCAGGACGTGCATCTGTTCGAGCGGCTGGCCTTCCTGGCCAAGCGCGAACGCGGCAACTGAGCCGGCGATGTTCGTCAACTTCTTCCTCGAACTGAAGAAGGCCAAGGTGCCGGTCACCTTGCGCGAATACCTCACCCTGCTCGAAGCCATGAAGCAGGGCATGGCCGAGTACGAGGTCGAGAAGTTCTACTATTTGTCGCGCGCGGCGCTGGTCAAGGACGAGAAGAACTTCGACAAGTTCGACCGCGTCTTCGGCCAGGTGTTCAAGGGCCTGGAAGGCAGCGGCGAAGCGGTGGTCGAGATTCCCGAGGAATGGCTGCGCAAGCTGGCCGAAAAGACCCTGAGCGAGGAGGAAAAGGCGCTGATCCAGTCGCTGGGCGGCTGGGAAAAGCTGATGGAGACGCTGAAGAAGCGGCTGGAGGAGCAGAAGGGCCGTCATCAGGGCGGCAACAAGTGGATCGGCACCGCCGGCACTTCGCCCTTCGGCGCCTATGGCTACAATCCCGAGGGCGTGCGCATCGGCCAGGACAAGTCGCGCAACCGCCGCGCCGTCAAGGTGTGGGACAAGCGCGAATACAAGAACCTCGACGACGACGTCGTGCTGGGCACGCGCAACATCAAGGTGGCGCTGCGCCGGCTGCGGCAGCTGATCCGCCAGGGCGAGGCCGACGAACTCGACCTGCCCGAGACCATCCGCTCGACCGCCGACAATGCCGGCTGGATCGACATCGTCATGCGCCCGCAGCGCCGCAACAAGGTCAAGGTGCTGCTGTTCCTCGACATCGGCGGCTCGATGGACGACCACGTCCGCGCCTGCGAGGAACTGTTCTCGGCGGCGCGCGGCGAACTCAAGCACCTCGAGCATTTCTACTTCCACAACTGCCTTTACGAAAAGGTGTGGAAGGACAACCGTCGCCGCTACACCGAGACCACGCCGACCTGGCAGGTGCTGCACACCTACGGCCACGACTATCGCGTCGTCTTCGTCGGCGACGCCACCATGAGCCCCTACGAGATCGTCTATCCCGGCGGCTCGGTCGAGCACTGGAACGAGGAAGCGGGGCAAGTCTGGTTGCAGCGCGTGACCCAGATCTACCAGAAGGCGATCTGGCTGAACCCGGTGCCCGAGCAGCACTGGCAATACACGCCCTCGGTCCAGATCGTCCGCCAGATCATGGGCGAGCGGATGTATCCGCTGACGCTCGAGGGCCTGACCGGGGCGATGCGCGAATTGGCGCGATGATCGCGCGCCTGGTGGCGATCGCACAGGCGGCGGGCGCGGCCATCCTCGAACATTACGTGCGCGGCGCGGCGCCCAGGCTGAAGGCCGACCGCTCGCCGGTCACCGCCGCCGACGAGGCCGCCGAGGCGCTGATCCTGGAACGCCTGGGGCGGGAGTTTCCCGAGATTCCGGTGGTGGCCGAAGAGGCCGAGGCGCGCGGCCTCGCCCCTGCCAACGTCGGGGCGCGCTTTTTCCTGGTCGATCCGCTCGACGGCACCAAGGAATTTGTCGCCGGCAATGGCGAGTTCACGGTCAATATCGGCCTGATCGAAAATGCTCGGCCCGTGGCCGGCGTGGTCCACGCCCCGACCCTGGAAGAAAGCTGGTGGGCCGAACGCGGCCGCGCCTGGCATCAGGCGGGGAACGCGGCGCCGGTCGCGATCGCCGCCCGCCGCCCGCCGTCCGAAGGCCTCACCGCCATGGTCAGCCGCTCGCACATGACGGCCGAGACCGAGGCCTTTCTTGCCCGCCTGCCGATCGCGGCGCGGCTGGTCTCGGGCAGCTCGGTCAAGTTCTGCCGCATCGCCGAGGGCCGGGCCGACATCTATCCCCGCCACGGGCCGACGCGGGAATGGGACAGCGCCGCCGCCCACGCCGTGCTGGCGGCCGCGGGCGGATCGGTGCGCGATTTCGAGGGCCGCGATCTAAGCTACGGCAAGCCCGGCTGGCGCAACCCGGCCTTCGTCGCCCGCGGCCGCGGAGCGATCATGGCGGAAGGATGACCCTCACGATCGTCCCCTCGCCCGGGCGGCTGGCGATGTCCAGCGTGCCGCCGTGCAGGTCCACCAGCGCCTTGACGATCGACAGCCCCAGGCCCGTGCCGGAGAGGCGGTCGGTCGCGCCTTCGGCCTGTTCGTAGGGGCGTTGGAGCCGCGCCAGCGCTTCGGGCGCAATTCCGCGCCCGGTGTCGGAAACGCCCAGGCATGTCCGCCCCTCGGCTTCGGCGGCAAGGGCGATCGAGATCGAGCCTCCGTTCGGGGTGAACTTGACGGCGTTCGACAGAAGATTGAGGGCGATGCGGCCGAGCGCGTCGGCATCGGCCTCGACCGTCAGCCCAGCCGCCAGATCGACCGTCAGCGCCTGGCGCTTGGCTTCGGCCAGGGGCCGGATGATCTCGACCGCGCCCGCGATCGGCACGGCGGGATCGATCGGCGCGCGGCGCAGCGGATACTTGCCGGCTTCCAGCCGCGACAGGTCGAGCAGATCGTCCACCAGCTTCGACAGGATGCCGCCGGCGCGACGGATCAAGGCGGCGTATTCGCGCGTCTTGGCCTCGTCGAAGCCGGGCAGGATTTCGAGCGATTCCGAAAAACCGAGGATGGCGTTGATCGGGGTGCGGATGTCGTGGGTCAGCGACGCCCAGAGCCTTTGCCGGGCACGGTGCTCGCGCTCGAGACCGGCGCGGGCCGCGGACAGTTCGTCCTGGAGGCGGCGGTGCTCGGTCAGGTCGGTGATCCAAAGCGCCACGCCCTGGCCGCGGTTGTAGTCGATCCGCCCGAAGCTGAGCCGGGCGTACATCCGGCGGCCGCCGTCGAGCGCGACGAAGCCCTCGGCCTCCTGGCCATCGGCGCCGTCCAGCATGGCCCGCGCGGCCGCCGCCAGCGGCGCGGGGTCTTCCAGCAGATCCAGCGGCCGGCGGTCGGCAAAATTGGTGGCGTTGGCGCCCAACATGGCCGCCAGATGCTGTCCGACATAGCGGAACGCACCCAGATCGGGGGTCACGATCGCCACCCCGACGCGGCCAACCCCAAGCAGCGCCTTGGCGCTGGCCTCGATGCCGCGATTGAGTTCGATCGCGCAGGCGACGTTGTATCGATCCCGCGCGCGGCGATAGCGATCGTCGGCCGGGGTGCCGCGGCCGCGAATCGGCAGCACCGGCGACCAAGCGGGAAGACCCGGCGCGGACAAGTTCGCGACCACGAATCCGGCGACCCGCCCCGCGCCATCCTTCACCGGCAAAATCAGTCGCCGCCAGGTCAGCACCGCCAGGCCCGGGGTGTTGGAATTCTCGGTGTAGAGCGGACGGCCGGCGGCGGCGACGGTGTTGTAGATCGGTCCGTACAGCCAGGACGCCGCCGAGCGCGCCATCATCTGGCTGAGCGGCAGCCCGGTCCAATCGCGGCCGCTGCGCGCGGCGATGTTGCGGCCGTAGTGCAGGTAGAGATGATCGCGCCCGTCATCGACCAGCGCCACCGCCATGCAATCGGCGCCGAGCGCCGCTTGCGAACCGGTGCGCAACTCGCGCGCCGCCCCCTCCAGGCCCAGCGCGGTCAGGGCCGGCCCCTGGGCGGCCAGCCGCCGCAGCACCGGCTGGTCGAGCGTTTCGGGGTCGGGATCCCAGCAGGCATAGACCGGCTCGAGTCCGGCCGCGATCGCGCGCTCGACCGTCTCCAGCGGATCTGCGGCGACGATCGCGCTGCGCGGGGCGTCTTGCGGCGCGACGGGGCGCACGGTTCCGGTTAGCCCGGCGCGCGGCGTTCGGCCGCGCCCTCGTCCAGCCGCAGCCGGCCGAGGAAGGACAGCATCTCGAATTCGAGATTGAAGCGGCCGGGATCGTCCGCCGGCCGGCAGCGCGCACCGGCCAGTTCGTGGCTGGGGCCCTGGGTGGCGAACAGGAAGCAGCGCGCCCGCGGCGTGGTCACCAGGATGTAGGACAGCCGGCCGAGCGCGCGCTCGACATCCTTGACCTCGGCCTCGCGATAGACCGCGCCGGCGGCCTCCCGCACTTCGTCGGTGTCGACGATGCGCTTGAGCGCCGCGCGGTTGCTCTCGCCGGCCGCCCAGGTGCCCTGCTTGAGGCGGTCGTAGCGCACGAAGCCGCCCTCGATGGCGACGTATTCGCGATAGCGATCGGGCAGCTCGACCTGGCGGCGCTCCTTGATCAGGCTTTGATCGAGCAGGATCGAAAGCCGCGATTCGGTGCGATGCAGCACTGTCTGTCGTGGCTCGCCCGCGGCCGCGGACGCCGGCGGAGGCGGCGGCGCCTGGGTCGCCGGCGTGCACGCCGCCAGCAGCAGGACGACCAAAGCGCGCTTCATGGCTCCTCCCCTTGCCGCGCCAGGCGCATGGCCTCGGCCAGCATCGCCCGATCGCCGATCTGATTGGCCAGGATCAGCAGCAGTTTGGCCTGGACCAGCCGCGCCTGCTCGTCGCCGAGGCCCTGGGTCATGGCGATCAGATCGTCATAGAAACCGTCGGCATCGTCGAAATTGCTTTCGCGCCGGATCAGTCCTTCGGCCGGGGCGTGCGGCACGGGCGCCGCCGCGGGCGCGGCGCGGCCGAGGCAGCGGGCATGGGCCTGGCGCACCGCGTCGGCGTCGTAGCGCCGCCAGCGCGCGGCGACGTGGCTGTCGGGCCGGATCAGGCAGACCGTGCCCGGCTCGGCGTCGAACAACTGGGCGATTGCGGACTCGGTCTTGGGATCGACCGCCACCACCCGCCAGCCGGTCTCGGGCGCGGGCACGGTGCCGCCGCGCTCGACGAAGGCCAACAAGGTAAAGCCGAGATCGAGCCGGTCGAGCAAGAAGCCGCCGGCCTTGAGCGGCGCGTTGGGCACCGGCGCGCCCGGCCGCAGGCCCTTGGTCGGGACGAAGCCCGCGCCGTCGGTGTTGAGCGGCGATCCGTCCAGCACCGCCGGCACCGACAGCCGGCCGGAATTGACCAGCGCGCGGGCGAAGGGCAGCGCGCGCGCCAACCGCAGCGCCGCCGTGCGCGCGATCTTGGCGATGGCGCCGCCGGGGGCGATGAAATTGGTCGAGCGGGTCGAATTGAGGATGTTCTCGTCGGCGGCGTGGATGCGCTCGCGGTCGTAGGAGTCCAGCAGCGCCGCCGGCGCCTCGCCCGTGACCACGGCGGCCAGCTTCCAGCCCAGATTGTCGGCGTCCTGGATGCCGGAATTGGCGCCGCGCGCGCCGAACGGACTGACTTGATGGGCGGAATCGCCGGCGAAGATGACACGGCCATGGACGAAGCGGTCCAGCCGCCGGCATTGGAAGGTATAGACGCTCGACCAGGCGATCTCGACCTTGCGGTCCTCGCCCAGCATCTTCTTGACCCGCGGCACCACGTTCTCGGGCCGCTTCTCGACCTCGGGATCGGCGTTCCAGCCGAGCTGGAAATCGACCCGCCATTCGCCGTCGGCCTCCTTGTGCAACAACGCGGTCTGGCCGGTGTGGAAGGGCGGATCGAACCAGAAGCGCCGCAGCGCCGGCAGGTCGATGTCGGTCTTGACGTCGGCGATGAGAAAGCGGTCCTCGAACACCTGGCCCTTGAATTCGAGATCGAGCAGGCGGCGCGCCTGGCTGCGCGCGCCATCGCAAGCCAGCACCCAATCCGCGCTCAGCCGATAGCGCCCTTCGGGCGTGGCCAGTTCGAGCGTGGCGCGTTTGGCGTCCTGGCTCAGCCCCGCCAGCCGCGTCAGCCAGCGCAGTTCGATCTTGGGCTCGGCCAGGCAGGCCTCGACCAGATGGCTTTCGACGTGGAATTGCTGGAGGTTGATGAAGGCCGGGAACTTGGCGTCGCCCGGGCTGGCGAGGCGGAACTGGAAGACCGGCTCGGGGCCGAAATGGACCGCGCCGTCGTACCAGGTGACGCCTTTTTCCATCATCCGCCCGGCGATGCCGACACGGTCGCAGATGTCCAGCGCGCGCCGCGCCCAGCACACCGCGCGGCTGCCGGTCGAGAGCGTGTCGTCGTCGTCCAGGATCACGCTGGCGACGCCGCGCTTGGCCAGATCCAGCGCCAGCACCATGCCGACCGGCCCGGCGCCGACGATGGCCACCGCAACATGCTGGCCGTCGCGCGCCAGCTCGGGCCGGAAAGGAAAGCGACGGGCTTGAGACTGGCTCATGGCAGCACTCTAGCCTTTCGGCCGCAGGTCGATCACGCGCTTGGCCTTGCCGATCGAGCGTTCGACCTTGCCCGGATCGACCGGGCGCACCCGCGCCGTCACGCCGACCAGGTCCTTGATGCGCTTGGCCAGCGCCCGCGCCGCATCGGCCCGCCCGGCCTCGTCGAGGCCCTCGGGCCGCACCTCGACCACGACATCGAGTTCGTCGAGATTGGCCTCGCGCCGGACTTCGAGCACGTAATGCGGCGCCAGCCGCTTTTCCTTGAGCAGGATCTCCTCGATCTGCGAGGGGAAGACGTTGACGCCGCGGATGATCAGCATGTCGTCCGATCTGCCGGTGATCTTGGCCATGCGCCGGAATCCCGGCCGCGCCGTGCCCGGCATCAGCATGGTCAGGTCGCGCGTGCGATAGCGCACCAGCGGCAGGCCCTCCTTGGCCAGCGTGGTGAACACCAGCTCGCCCGGGCTGCCGTCGGGCAGCACCTGACCGGTGGCGGGGTCGATGATTTCGGGCAGGAAGAAGTCCTCGAACACGTGCAGCCCGTCCTTGGTCTCGCGGCATTCGCAGGCCACGCCCGGGCCCATCACCTCGCTCAGGCCGTAGATGTCGATGGCGTCGATGCCCAGCCGCGCCTCGATCGCCCGGCGCATGGTCTCGGTCCAGGGCTCGGCGCCGAAAATGCCGATGCGCAGCGAGGTCTTGCGCGGATCCATGCCCTGGCGCTCGATCTCGTCGGCGATGGCCAGCATGTAGGACGGCGTCACCATGATGACGGCGGGCTTGAGGTCGGCGATGAGCTGGACCTGGCGCTCGGTCATGCCGCCCGACACCGGCACGGCGGTGCAACCCAGCGCCTCGGCGCCGTAATGCGCGCCCAGCCCGCCGGTGAACAGGCCGTAGCCGTAGGCGTTGTGGACGATGTCGCCCGGCCGCCCGCCGGCGCAGCGGATCGCCCGCGCCATCAGCCGCGACCAGTCGTCGATGTCCTTGCGGGTATAGCCGACCACGGTCGGCTTGCCGGTGGTGCCCGAGGAGGCATGCAAGCGGATGATCTTCTGGCGCGGCACGGCGAACAGGCCGAAAGGATAGTTGCGCCGCAGATCCTCCTTGAGCGTGAAGGGGAACTTGGCCAGGTCCTCGAGCCGCTTCAGATCGGACGGCTTGACGCCCTTGGCATCGAAAGCGCGGCGGTAATGCGGCACGTTGTCGTAGGCGTGCTTGAGGGTCCATTTCAGGCGCTTGAGCTGGAGTTCGCGCACCGCCTCGCGCGAGGCGCGCTCGATCGGCTCCAAGCCCGGGATTTTCGCGGTCTTGACCGTGGGCTTGGGGCGGGATTTCGGCTTGGTCGGCTTGCGCTTCATCGCACCAGCTCTCCTTGGATGGTGGCCGAGGTGCCGCGGAACAGCGCCACGGTCTTGCCGCTCTGGTCGGTGACGGTGACGTCGTAGAGGCCGGCGCGACCGGCCTTGTGGCGTTCGTGGCATTCGGCGGTGAGACGGTCGCCCAGCTTGGCCGGCCGGCAGAAGGTGATGCTGGCCTGCTGGGCGACGGCGGTCCGGTTGTAGCTGTTGCAGGCGAAGGCGAAGGCGGAATCGGCCAGGGTGAAGATCATGCCGCCATGGCAGATGTCGTGGCCGTTGACCATGTCCTTGCGCACCGCCATCGACAGCCGGGCATAGCCCGGCGCCACCGCCTCGACGTTCATGCCGAGGCCCTTGGAGGCGTTGTCGCGGGCATACATCTCGACCGCGACGCGCTCGGCCAGGCGCTGGGCGTCGGGCTGGCTCATTGGCCGGTGAATTTGGGTGGCCGCTTCTGGAAGAAGGCCGCCACGCCCTCGACGAAATCGCGGCTGCGGCCGGCTTGGCGCTGGCTGTCGCGTTCGAGGGCCAATTGCGCGGCAAGGTCGTTGCCGGGCGAGGCCTGCAGCGCGCGCTTGATCAGCGCCAGGCCCTTGGTCGGGCCGGCCGCCAGCTTGGCGGCGATGGCGCGGGCCTCGGCCATCAGCTTGTCGTCGTCGACGCATTTCCAGATCAGGCCCCAGGCCTCGGCCTTCTCGGCCGGCAGCCTTTCGCCCAGCATGGCCAGGCCCATGGCGCGGGCCGATCCCGCCGCGCGCGGCAGGAAATAGGTCGAGCCGGCATCGGGCACCAGCCCGATATTGCAGAAGGCCTGCAGGAAATAGGCCGAGCGCCCGGCGATCGCCAGATCGCAAGTCAGCGCCAGCGAGGCGCCGGCACCCGCCGCCGCGCCGTTGACCGCGGCGATGCTGGGCATCGGCAAGGCGCGCAGCGCCTGGATGAAGGGGTGATAGCTTTCGTCCAGCGCCTTGCCGAGATCGAGATTGCCGGCGGCGTCCTTGGGCATCTCGCCCGACAGATCGGCGCCGGCGCAGAAGGCGCGGCCCGATCCCGTGATCAACAGGGCGCGCGCCCCCAGCCCGGGCAGCGATTCCACCGCCTGCTTGAGTTCGCCCAGCATGGCGCCCGAATAGGAGTTGAGCACGTCCGGCCGGTTGAGCGTCAGCAGGGCGACACCGGATTCGATTTCCAACTTTATGGTCTGATAGGTCACGACTCCCCCGTCGATGGCGGTCAAAGTCTGGCCGGGCGGGCGCCTCTTGGCAAGGCGCCGCGCGGTCGCAAACCGGTTCGCGGCAAGGAGGATTGGGCGTAGACTGGGATTCGACCGCGCCCGCCCGCTTGCCCGACCCCATGCCCTGGCTCGACCCGCTCTACGATTTGGCCTTCGGCCAGGCTTCGCCTTGGGTGGTGCTGGGGGCCGCGGCTATGGCCGGCCTGCTGCGCGGCTTTGCCGGCTTCGGTTCGGCCATGCTGCTGGCGCCGATTTTCGTCGGCCTGTTCGGCGCGGCCGAGATGCTGGTCACCATCCTGGCGATGGAAAGTCTGATCAGCGCGCCGCTGGTGGTCGAGACCAGGCGCGAGGCGGATTGGCCGCTGGTGCGGCGCATGGCGGTGGCGGCGACGTTGGCCATGCCGCTGGGGCTGTGGTTCCTGACCGCGGTCGATTCGGCCGTGGTCGGGCGCACGGTGTCGGCGGTGGTGATCGCCTTCGCGCTGGCGATGCTGGCGGGTTGGCGCTGGGGCGGCGGGCATTCGCCCGCGCGCGCCGCCGTTGCCGGCGCGCTGTCGGGCGCGCTGTGGGGCGGGACCGGGATCGGCGGGCCGCCGGTGCTGGTCTATCTGCTGTCGAGCCCGGATCCGCCGGCGCGGCTGCGGGCCAACATCATCGCCTATTTCACGGTCGTCCAGGTGGCGCTGATCGTCATGCTGCTGGCGACGCAGATCGTGGGCATGGCGGCGGTGTGGCGGGGCGCGATCCTGTTTCCGGCGATGTGGGCGACGGCGGCGCTCGGCGCGCGCCTGTTCCGCGGCAGCGACGAGGCGCGCTATCGCCGCATCGCGCTGACCATCCTTCTCGGCGTCGGCGTGTTCGGGTTGTTGCGATAGCCGCCGCCTGTGGCGCTTTGCGGCCGCATTGGATAACTTCGCCGTCCCCGCAACCCGCGAATCCGAGTCGCCCATGAGCCAATCCGTGCCCAATTACGCCATCAGCTTTCGCGAGTCCGGCGGCGGCTTTGTCTTTGCCATCGAGGCATTGGGAGTGATCTCCAAAGGGACGACCGTCGAAGAGGCCTATGCGAACCTGAAACAGAAGCGCGATTCCCTGGTGCAAGAATTCCGCGACCTGGATTCGATCGACCTGCTGCCGGCGCCTCGGACGACGGAGAAAACCACGCTTTCGGACCAGCCCTCCGGGCTGAAGGCGACCGCGCTGCGCAGCCTGGTGGCGGCGGCGGTGATCGGCGCCGTCCTGGCGATCGGCTTGGGCGGGTTGGTCGCCATCGCCCGCATGACGTTCGAAAATCCGTTCTCGGGCATTATGCGACCGTCCCAATATGCGGTGTGGATGGACACGATCGGCGATGGACTCAAGCGCATCACCCCCGAGCGCAAGCAGCAGATGATCGAGGGTATCCGACTCCTGGCCACGGAGATCAAACCCTATGCCGCCGAGCTGCGGCCGTTGTTGCAGGAGCTTTCCGTTTGCGGAACCGGAGGCGGTACCAACTGACCGTCCCGCGCGCCAGCCTCAGCGCGCCGTCAAGGCCGTCATCGCGCCGGCGCCCAGCAGCGCCGTGCCGCCGATGCGGTTGAGCCAACGCAGCGTGCCGGGCCGGATCGCGCGCTCGCGCGCCCGGCCGATCAGCAGCACGTAGATCGCCTGGATGCCGACCGCCAGGACGACGAAGGTCGCGCCCAGGATCAGGATTTGCGGAGCGGCCGGCAGCCCGGGGTCGACGAATTGCGGCATGAATGCGGTGAAGAACAGGATGCCCTTGGGGTTGAGCAAGGTGACGACGAAGGCCTGCGAGGCGGCGCGCAGCGGCGAGGCCGCCTCGAGCCGGGCCGGATCGAGCCGCCCCTCGCCCGCGCGCCACAGCCCGATCCCCAGCCAAACCAGATAGCCGGCGCCCACCCATTTCAGGACCTCGAACAGCGTCGCCGAAGCCGCCAAAAGCGTGCCGAAGCCGAGACCGGAAACGGCCACCGCACCGGCGTCGCCCAGGCCGACGCCGATCAGGCAGGCCAGGCCGACGCGCGTCCCCGACGCCAGCGCATGGCCCAGCACCAAGGTCACGGTCGGCCCCGGGATCGCGATCAGCGCCGCCGACGCGACCGCAAATGCCAGCCAGCTATCGAGCGCCAAGCGCGCCGGCTCCCAGACGCTTTTCCAGCCGGCCGAGATCGGCCGGGTCGAGCCCGACCTTGAGCGCGATCCGCCCGCCCTCGACCGAGTCGCGCGCCACCACCTCGCCGTGACGATAAAGCCAAGCCAGCGTCGCGCCGTCAGCGGCCGCCAGCGTGACCTCGACCAGGCGACGCGCGCCGCCCAGCCGCGCGTCGATCGCCGCCAGCAGTTCGGCCATGCCATCGCCGCCCAGCGCCGAGACCGGCACCACCGCCGGATCGCGCTCGGCGCGGCGCCGCCAATCTTCGCGCGCCGCCGCATCCAGCCGGTCGATCTTGTTGGCGGCGACCAGCATGCGCTCGGCAGCGCGATCGCCGATCCCGATCTCGCCCAGCACGCGATGCACGTCCTCGTCTTGGGCCGCGCTGTCGGGATGCGACACGTCGCGGACGTGCACGATCAAGGCCGCTTCCAATACCTCTTCCAGCGTGGCCCGAAACGCCGCCACCAGCTCATGCGGCAGATCCGAGATGAAGCCAACCGTGTCCGACAGGATGATGCGCCGGCCCGAAGGCAGGTCGAGGCCGCGCATGGTCGGATCCAGCGTCGCGAACAAAAGATCGGCCGCAAACACCCTGCCGCCGGTGAGGCGGTTGAACAGCGTCGACTTGCCGGCATTGGTGTAGCCGACCAGCGCCACCACCGGATGCGGCGCCTTGCGGCGTTCGGCGCGGTGGAGCGCGCGGGTGCGCTGCACCTCGGCCAATTGCTTCTTGAGGCGCAGGATGCGTTCGCCGAGCGCGCGCCGGTCGCTCTCCAACTGGGTTTCGCCCGGCCCGCCCAGCTTGCCCGACCCGCCGCGCTGGCGCTCGAGATGGGTCCAGGAGCGAACCAGCCGGCCCTTCTGGTAATCGAGCCGCGCCAGCTCGACCTGCAGCCGGCCTTCGCGGGTGCGGGCGCGGGCGCCGAAGATTTCGAGGATCAGGCCGGTGCGATCCAGCACCTTGCAAGCCAACTCTTTTTCGAGATTGCGCTGTTGCACCGGCGTCAGCGTGCCGTCGACCACGGTCAGTTCGATGGCACGCTCGGCAACCAGCGCCTTGAGTTCCGCCACCTTGCCTTGGCCGATCAACGTCGCCGGCCGCGGCGCCGCCAAGGGCGCCAGCGCGGACGCCGCGATCTCGAGTCGGATCGCTGCCGCCAGACCGACGGCTTCTTCGAGCCGTGCCTCGGGCGCGCGCGCCGGTAGGGCGCCGGCGCGGCGCTTGAGAAACGGATGGACGACCAGCGCGCGGCCGGAGCTTGCGTCCGAACCGCCCGCGACCGGTTCAGTCGGCCTCAGCAAGCTGCTCCTGCGGCTCGAATAGCTGAATCGGTCCGGCCGGCATGACGGTCGAAATGGCGTGCTTGTAGATCAACTGGGCATGCCCGTCCCGGCGCAGCAAGACAGAGAAATTGTCGAACCAGCCGACAACGCCCTGCAGCTTGACGCCGTTCACCAGAAACACCGTCACCGGCATCTTGTTCTTGCGGATGTGGTTGAGAAACACGTCCTGCAGATTTTGGCTCTTGTCGCCGGCCATGGCGGGGTCCTTTCTTGCTTGTTGGCGGGCATCATAACCCGCAGGCGACGGTCAAGAACCGTCGTGACGTTCATTATATGGTGATGTCGGTCCCCGGATACAAGCCTTCAGGCGCGGCCGGCGGCGGCGACGTGCGCCGCATAGAGCGCCTGCAGCCGCCTGGCGGTTTCCCCGGGGTAGCCGTTGCCGACCGGCGAATCGTCGATCCGCACCACCGGCAACACAAAAGACGTGGTCGAGGTAATGAAGGCCTCGCGCGCGGACTTGGCCTCCTCGGCGGTGAACTTGCGTTCGATCACCTTGAAACCGGCTTTTTTCGCCAATTCGATCAAGGCGATGCGGGTGATGCCGTTGAGGATCGAATGGTCCGCCGGACGGGTAATCAAGGCGCCGTCACGGTCGACCATCCAGGAATTGCTGGAGCCGCCCTCGGTGACGAAGCCGTCGCGATCGACCTGCCAGACCTCGTGACAGCCGGCGGCGCGCGCGTCCTGCTTGACCAGCACATTGGCCAGCAGTGCCACCGATTTGATGTCGCACCGTCCCCAGCGGATGTCCGGCCGGGTAATCACGCCCACCCCCTCCTCCATCGCCTTGGCGCCCGGGCCAAGCCCCGAGCGCGACGTCACCACCAGCGCCGGCCTGATCGGAGTCTTGGGAAAGGGGTGGTCGCGGCGCGACACGCCGCGGGTGACCTGGAAATAGACGATGCCGTCGTTCACCCCATTGCGGCGGATGGTCTCGTCCAATACCTGGCCGAGCGCCGCGCGCCCCATCGGCTGGGCGATGCCGATCGCCGCCAGCGAGCGCTCCAGCCGCTCGTGATGCAGCACCGGATCGATCAGCCTGCCGCCCGCCACCGCGATCACCTCGTAGACGCCATCGGCGAACTGGTAGCCGCGATCTTCGATGTGGACGCTGGCCTCGGCATGGCGGCGATAGGCTCCGTTGACGTAGGCGATGCGCGACATGGGGTCCTCGTCGATTTGCGGTTCAGATCCAGGCCTCGGGCGACGTCGCTTCGATTCCGCCGATCACGCGCCGCTCCTGCTCACGCGGGAAACAAAACATGTTGCGGGACGCGATGGTGCCGAAGACATTGTCGCCGACGCCGTAGAAATTGTCCCTATTGTAGAGCGGCGGCCGGTCCCAGAACAGGCGATAGTCGAGGGACAGCAGCGCGTCGATCAAGGCTGGCGAGCGCGCGCGGCGATCGTTCTCGACATAGAGCAAGGGGCGGTGCCGGGCGATGGTGGCGGCGGCGCCGTTCAGCACGTCGAGTTCCATGCCTTCGACATCGATCTTGATCAGCTGACAGGATGGCAGGTCGAGCCCATCGACCGTCCGCGTCTCGATTTGTCCGCCTCCGTCAAACGGCCGCAACTCGACTTGACCGAAATTCCCCTTTTGACCGAAATCCAGGGCGGGTGCCGTCATCCTTCCGGGCGCCGCCCCCATCGCCGCCGCCACGATTTCGGCATGGTCGAGCTGGTTGATCGCAAGATTGGTCCGCAGCAATTGCGACAGCGCCGGATGCGGCTCGACCGCGATCAGCCGACCCCGCGCTCCAAGACGCCGGGCCAGCGGCAGGGTCAGCGTGCCGATATTGGCGCCGATGTCGAGCGCGGTCTGTCCGGGCTCGACCACGCGGCAAAGCAGCGAGGCCTCCGACTCCGAATATTCGCCGTAGAGATCGAGCGAACGGCCGATATAGATGTCGGCCGCGGGGAACAGCATCAGCCCATGCCGGCAGCGCCGGAGACGCAGCGGCGGCAGTTCGGCGATCGGCGGCGGCGCGCGGCCCGGCACGATCAAAAGAACTCGAGCCGCACCGCGAACAGCTTGTCGACTTGGCGCTTGGCCTCGGAGGTGGCGAAGAGGACGATGCGGTCGCCGGCCTCGACCACGGTGTCGGCGCGGGTCACCACCACCTGCTTGCCGCGCAACAGTGCCCCCAGCACGATGCCGTCCGGCAGGTCGACCTCGCGCAGCGGCTTGCCGACCAGGGGCGAGGTGGTCAGCGCCTCGACCTCGACCACTTCGGCGGCGCCGTCGCGCAATGCCTGCAGCTTGCGCACGCGGCCGCGGCGGATGTGCTGGAGGATGGTCGAGACGGTGATGCCGCGCGGGCTGATCACGGCATCGAGCCCCAGCCCGCCGACCATCGGCCCGTAGCTCTGGCCGTTGACCAAAGCGATGGCGCGCTGGCAACCCTCGCGCTTGGCCAGCAGCGAGGCCAGGATGTTGACGCCGTCGTCATTGGTGACGGCGATGCAGGCCTCGGCATGATGGGCGTTGGCCTCGATCAGGACCTCGCGGTCGAGCGCGTCGCCGTGCAGCACCACGGTCCGGCTCAGCGTCTCGGCGATGGCGTCGGCGCGGCGCTTGTCGGCCTCGATCAGCTTGGCCACCACTTCGGGATGCTCGGCCTCGATCTGGCGGGCTAGGAAACGGCCGATATTGCCGCCGCCCAGCACCACCACCCGCCGCGTCGCCCGCTGCTCGACGCCGAAGGCGGTCATGGCGCGGGGCACATGCTCCTTCTCGGCGGCGAAATAGATCTCGTCGCCGACCAGCATCTGGTCCTCGCCGTCGGGGGCGATCACCCTTTCGCCGCGGAAGATGCCCATCACCGTGATGTGCAGGTCGGGAAACAACTCGGAAAGCTGGCGCAAGGGCGTGTCCTTGACCGGACAGCCGGCGCCGATGCGCAGGCCGACGACGCGGATGCGGTCGTCGGCGAAGGGAATCATGTCGAACGCGCCCGGCACATCGAGCCGGCGCATGGCGGCGCGCGCCACCTCGATCTCGGGCGAGATGATGACGTCGATCGGCAGCGCCTTGTTCGAGAACAGCTCGGCCCATTCGCCCTGGAGGTAGGATTGCGCCCGCACCCGCGCGATCTTGATCGGCACCTTGAACAGCGCGTGCGCGATCTCGCAGGCGATCATGTTGACTTCGTCGGTGTGCGTCACCGCCACCAGCATGTCGGCCTCGCCGATGCCGGCGCGCTCGAGCACGTCGGGGTGCGAGGCATGGCCGCAAGTGGCGCGCACGTCGAGCTGGTCGGCGATGCGCTGGACCAGTTCGGCCTCGCGGTCGATGACGGTGACGTCGACCTGCTCCTCGGCCAGCTGCTTGGCGATGGCGAAGCCGACCTGGCCGGCGCCGCAGACCACGGCCTTCATTTCGACCCTCCGTCGACAGCTACCTCAGTCTCGACGCCCTCGCCGCGGGCATGCACGCCAAGCGATTTCAGCTTGCGGTGCAGCGCCGAGCGTTCCATGCCGACGAAATTGGCGGTGCGCGAGACGTTGCCGCTGAAGCGCGTCATCTGCGCGATCAGGTACTGGCGCTCGAACAGCTCGCGCGCCTCGCGCAGCGGCAGCGCCAGCATGTCGGCCTCGCCCGCACCTCGCATCATCGTCCCGTCGCCGCCGGTCAGTTCGGCCGGCAGCATGGCGGCGCGGATCGGCTCGGCCGGCGAACCCGGCGCCAGGATCAGAAGCTGTTCGACGACGTTGCGGAGCTGGCGCACATTGCCCGGCCAATCCAGGCCCTGCAGCGCCACCAGCGCGTCGTCGGCCAGGGTGCGCGCCGGCAGGCCCGCGGCCGCCGCCAGACGGACCATGAAATGCTTGGCCAACGGCGCCACGTCCTCTCGCCGTTCGGCCAATGCCGGTACCTTGACCGGCACCACCGCCAGACGGTGGTAGAGATCGGCCCGCAGCCGGCCCGCGGCGATCTCGGACTTGAGATCGCGGGCCGAGGCCGACACCACCCGCACGTCGACCTTGACCCGGCCGACGCCGGGTCGCTCGAAGGCGGAATCGACCAGCGCGCGCAGGATCTTGCCCTGGGTCTCGAGCGGGAGGTCGACGATCTCGTCGATGAACAGCGTGCCGTGATGGGCGCTTTCGAGGATGCCGGGCTGGCGCTCGCCGTTCGCCCCCTTGCCTTCCTCGCCGAACAGCGCACGCTCGAAGCGCTCGGGCGAAAGCGTCGCCGCCGGCAAGACGCGGAACGGGCCTTCGCCGCGCCGCGAGCGCGCATGCAGGATGCGCGCGCACAGTTCCTTGCCGCTCCCCGGCGGGCCGTTGAACAGCACCCGGCTGTTGGTCGGCGCCACCTTGTCGATCTGCTGGCGCAGCTGCATCAGCCCGTTCGAGTTGCCGATCAGCTCGCTTTCGTGGCCGGCGCGCAGCCTGAGTTCGCGGTTCTCGGCCACGATGCGGGCCTGCTCCAAAGCCCGGCCGATGGCCAGCAGCAGCCGCTCGGCGGTGAATGGCTTTTCGATGAAATCGTAGGCGCCGCGCTTGATCGCCGCCACCGCGGTTTCGATGTTGCCATGGCCCGAGATGATCAGCACCGGCAACTCGGCGTGACGCTTGCGGATCCAGTCCAGCAGCGCCAACCCATCCAGTTTCGAGCCCTGCAGCCAGATGTCGAGCAGCACCAGCGCCGGCACGCGGTGATTGATCGCCGCCATGGTCTGGTCGGAATCCGCCGCGCCGCGGGCCTCGTAGCCCTCGTCCTCGAGGATGCCGGATACCAGGCCGCGGATGTCGGTCTCGTCGTCGACCACCAGGATGTCACGACGCACGGCGCAGATCTCCACCCGTCTCGGCCGCCGCGCGGGCTGCTGCCGGCGGCACCGCCGGCCAACTCAGCCGCGCCAGCGTGCCGCCGCCCGGCGCATCGTCCAGCGCCAGCCGGCCGCCATGATCCTCGATGATCTTGCGCACGATGGCGAGCCCAAGTCCGGTGCCGCGCGGCCGCGTCGTGACATAGGGCTCGGTCAGCCGGTCGCGCAATTCGCCCGGCAGGCCGCGACCGTTGTCGATCACCTCGATCGTCACCCCGCCCTCGCCCACGCCCAGCCGCAATTCGATCCGCCCGTCCTCGGCCCGCCCTTCCATCGCCTCGGCGGCGTTCTTGAGCAGGTTGGTCAGCGCCTGCGCGATCTGCCGTCCGTCGCAATGCGCCCGCACCGTCTCGGCCGGAAGCTCGAACCGGTATTGGATCTGAGGATTGGCGAGTTGCTGGAGGAAGGTCGCCTGGCGCACCAGATCGCCGATGTCCTCGCTGCGGAACACCGGCGCCGGCAGCCGGGCGAAGGACGAGAACTCGTCGACCATGCGGCCGATGTCCTGCACCTGGCGGATGATGGTGTCGGTGCAGCGCTGGAAGATCTCGGGATCGCCCTGCAGCTGGGGCAGATAGCGCCGCCGCAGCCGCTCGGCCGAAAGCTGGATCGGCGTCAGCGGATTCTTGATCTCGTGGGCGATGCGGCGGGCGACATCGGCCCAGGCGGCGGTGCGCTGCGCCGCCAACAAATCCGAGATGTCGTCGAAGGTGACGACATAGCCCAGCACCTCGCCGGCATCGCCGCGCTCGGCGGCGACCCGCACCAGCAGGGTCTGCACCCTTCCCTGGCGCTTGAGTTCGATCTCGCCCTGCGCCAGCCGGTCGGGCCGCGCCCGGCAATCGCGCACCAACTGCGCCATCTCGGGCACGGCGTCCTCGATCGGGCGACCCTCCAGCTCCTCGCCGCGCATGCCGAGCAGGGTCGCGGCCGAACGATTGGGCAGTTCGATCCGACCCTGCAAATCGAGGCCCAGCACGCCGGCCGACACGCCCGACAGCACCGCGGCGACGAAGCGGCGGCGTTCTTCGAGCTGGGCATTGGCCTGGATCAGGTCGCGGCGCTGGCCCTCGAGCTGGCCGGTCATGCGATTGAAGGCGCGCGACAGCGTGCCGATCTCGTCGTCGTCCTCGCCTTCGCGCACCCGCACGCCGAGATCGCCGCGCCGCGCCCGCTCGGTGGCCGAGACCAGCGCGCCGATCGGACCCGACAGCCGGGTCGCCATCTGCAGCCCCACCAACACCGCCACCATCAGCATCAACAGCGCCACCACCAGGAACACCATGGCGAAGGTGATCTGGATCGAAGATCGCGTGCCTTCCAGCCGCTCGTAGGCCGCGGCCGCGCCACGCGCCCGGTCGGCATGGGCCAGCACGCGGGATTCGACGAACCGCCCGACCACCAGATAGGCATCGACCAGCCGGTTGAGCTTGACCATCGCCCGCACCCGATCCTCGGTCTGATTGGCCAGGATCACCACCTCGCCGCGCCGCGCGCGCTCGAAGGCCTGGTCGGAAACCTTCTCGAACTCGAGCACCAGCGACAGCGGCGCGCGCGCCAGCACCGTGCCGTCGCCGGCCTTGACGATGGCCTCGGGCAGCGAGCGCAACAGCGCCTGGCCGGTGACGAACTCGTCGAAGGCTCCGCCGTCGCGGATCAGGAACGGCGCCTGGCGGTCGATGTCGTTGGCCATCGCCAGCACTTCGGCGGTGATGGTCTTGCGGTGCTCCTCGACATAGGCTTCGGCGACGACCCGGGAATCGGTCAGCACCCGCCGAACGCGCTCCGAGAACCAGGATTGCAGGCCGAGATCGAAGAACAGCACGGAAAAAATGCCGACGACGATGGTCGGCAGGATCGCCAGCGCGCTGAACAGCGCCGCCAAGCGGGTGTGCAGCTTGGAACCGGCCAGGCCCTGGCGGCGTTCCACCCATAGCCGCACCAAACGCCGCGCGATCAGCGCGCCCAAAAGAAGCAGTATCACCAGGTCGATCAGCAGCAGCACCAGCACGGTGCGCGGCGACGATCCGAAAGTGGCGTCGTTGAGGGCTTGGAAAGTGGCCACGCCCGAAATCAAGGCGGCGGCCGTCAGGAGATAGGCCAGCTTGCGCGACAGGCGATGGTGCCGCGCCCACGCCAAGAAGCGCTTCCAAAGCGGCTCTAAACTGGCAATGACGTCGCTGGCCATGCTTTCCCTGTGGCTCGAAAGCCACGGAATCTATCACACTCTGTTGCTCGCATGCATCAGTCGCTCCTGGCGCCCCTACTGACCTCGATGCGCAGGGTCTCGATCCGCTTGCGCAAGGTGTTGCGATTCAGTCCCAACAACTCCGCCGCACGCAGTTGATTGCCTCGGGTCGCGGCCAGCGCGGCAAGGATCAGCGGCCGTTCGACCTCGGCCAAGACGCGGTCGTAGAGCCCAGGCGGCGGCAGGCGGTCGCCATGAGCAGCGAAATAGCGCTTGAGATGGAATTCGACCGCTTGACCCAGATTGTCGTCGTCTGCACGCCTCGGGGTCTCGGCGCTCCTCAGATCGGCCAACTCGACCTCGATCACTTCGGCGCCGATGGTCTCTTGGGCATAGAGCGCCGCCAGGCGCCGCACCAGGTTTTCGAGTTCGCGTACATTGCCCGGCCAACGATGGCGTTGCAGCCGCTCGAACGCCTGCGGATCGAAGCTCTTGGCGGGCAAGCCCTCGCGCGTCGCTTGCGCCAGGAAATGCCGCGCCAGATCGGGAATGTCCTCGGCCCGCTCGCGCAAGGGCGGCAAGCGGATCGGCACTACGTTCAGGCGGTAATAAAGGTCCTCGCGGAACTGGCCGCGGTCGATCCATTGCCGCAGATCGCGGTTGGTGGCGGCGATAATGCGAACGTCGGTGCGCACCGGGGTGCGGCCGCCGACGCTGGTGTATTCGCCCTGCTGGAGAACACGCAGCAGGCGGGTCTGGGCCTCGGGCGGCATGTCCCCGATCTCGTCGAGGAACAGCGTGCCGCCTTCCGCCTGCTCGAAGCGGCCGGTGACGCGCATATGGGCGCCGGTGAACGACCCCTTTTCGTGCCCGAACAGCTCGCTCTCGATCAGCTCGCGCGGAATCGCCGCCATGTTGACGGCGACGAAGGGGCCGTTGCGGCGCTTGCCGTAATCGTGCAGCGCGCGCGCCGCCAGCTCTTTGCCGGTGCCGGACTCGCCGGTGATCATCACCGTCAAGTCGGTCTGCATCAGCCGCGCCAGCACGCGGTAGATCTCCTGCATCGCCGGCGAGCGGCCGATCAGCGGCAGGCGCTCGCTTTCCTCGCCCGCCGGCTCGGGCCGCGCCGCCGGATCGCGCGGCGCCGCCAGCGCCCGCGCCACCAGCGCGCCCAATTCCTGCAGATCGAACGGCTTGGGCAGATAGTCGTAGGCGCCGCGCTCGGTCGCCCGGATCGCGGTCAAGAGCGTGTTCTGCGCGCTCATCACGATCACCGGCAGTTCGGGCCGCAGCTTCTTGATGCGCGGCAGCAGGTCGAGACCGTTGCCGTCCGGCATCAGCACGTCGATGATGGCAACGTCGCCCTCGCCATCGGACACCCAGCGCCACAGCGTGGCGGCGTTGCCGGTCGAGCGCACCGCATGTCCCTGGCGCGCCAGCGCGTGATCCAGCACGGTGCGGATGCCGCGATCGTCGTCGGCCACCAGCACGGTGGCGATGCGGCTCATGGCGCGCCCTCGTCCCGCCACACCGGCAGGCGGACGCGAAACGCGGTACGGCCGGGCTGGGAATCCCACTCCACCACGCCGCCATGGTCCTCGACGATCTTGGCCACCATCGCCAATCCGAGACCGGTGCCGCCGGCCTTGGCGCTGACGAAGGGATCGAACAGATGCTCGCGGATGTCCTCGGGCACGCCGCCGCCATTGTCTTGGATGGTGACTTCGATCGGCAGTTCGAGGCGCGCCCGGCCGCGGGTTGCCTGCGCCAAGCGCACGCCGTGGCGATAGGCGGTGCCGACGACGATCTCGCCGGCGACCTCGGGTGCGGCCTCGCAGGCGTTCTTGATCAGGTTGAGGAAGGCCTGCACCAGCCGGTCGCGCGCACCCAGCACCGGCGGCAGCGAGGGATCGTAGCGCTCGACCACGCGCTTGCCGCGGCCGAAGCCGGCCTCGGCGATGCGGCGGACATGCTCCAGCACTTCGTGGATGTTGACCGGGCCGCGATCCAGCGGCCGGCGGTCGGCGAAAGTCTCCATGCGGTCGACCAGGGCGCAGATACGATCGGATTCGTCGCGGATCAGCCGCGCCAGCGCCTGATCCTCGCCGCCGACGGCCTGTTCGAGCAATTGCGCCGCACCGCGAATGCCGGAAAGCGGATTCTTGACCTCGTGCGCCAGCACCGCCGCCATGCCCGAAACCGACCGCGCCGCGCCGCGATGCATCAGCTGACGGTCCATCAGCTGGGCGATGGCGCGCTCCTGCAGCCAGATCGCCACCGTACCCGGCGCTTCGGCGATCGGGCAGACCATGACGTTGACGGTGTGAAAGCCATAGCGCGGCGTGCCGATCTCGATGCCGTATTCGTAGACCGTGCCGCCGGCGCGGGCCTGGCCGATCAGGTCCAGCAAGGGATGGCCGAAAGACAGCAGGCTTTCGAAGCGGGTGCCGATCAGATGCGTGGCGCCGGTACGAAAGAACTGTTCGGCGGCCGGGTTGGCCGAACGTATGCGGCCCTCGCCGTCGAGCACCAGAAGCGGTTCGGGCAGCGATTGGACCAGCGCCTCGGCGCCCGGCGCCGACGCCGGCGCTCGGGACTCGCGCCGCCGCAGCGCGCCGCGCTTCACGATGCCGCCGCCGACAGCGGCGCCGGCCGCGCCAGCAAGTCGTCGAAGAACCGTCGGGACAGCGCCGCCACCGCGGCCGGATCGGCCATCTGGTTGACCGCATCGCGGAAGGCATTGGCGCCGGGCAGTCCCTTGACGTACCAGCCGATATGCTTGCGCGCCAGGCGCACGCCGATGTCGCTGCCGTGGTGGCTCAGCATGTCGTCGTAATGGCGCAGCACGACCTCGCGCCGCTCGGCCAAATCGGGATCGGGCAGGCGCCGGCCGCCGTCGAGAAAGGCCATGATCTGGCCCAGCAGCCAAGGCCGGCCATAGGCGCCGCGGCCGACCATCACCCCGTCGGCTCCCGATCGATCGAGGATGGCACGCGCATCTTCCACGGTCTTGACGTCGCCATTGGCCACCACCGGCACCGACACCGCGTTCTTGACTTGACGGATGAAGGCCCAGTCGGCCTGGCCGTTGAACATCTGGTTGCGGGTACGGCCGTGGACGGTGATCAGCTTGATGCCGCAATCCTCGGCGATCTTGGCCAGCCGCGGCGCGTTGCGGTTGCGCTCGTCCCAGCCGGTGCGCATCTTCAGCGTCACCGGCACCGAGACCGCGCGCACCGTGGCTTCGATGATGCGCGCCGCCTTGTCCTCGTGGCGCATCAGCGCCGAGCCGGCCTCGCCGTTGACCACCTTCTTCACCGGGCAGCCCATGTTGATGTCGATGACCTCGGCGCCCATGTCCTGGTTGAGACGCGCCGCCTCGGCCATGCGCTCGGGCTCGCAGCCCGCCAGTTGGACCACGCGCGGATGGGCGTCGCCGTCGCAAGCCGCTTTTTTCAGCGACTCGCGGGTATGACGAATCATCGCCTCGCTGGCGATCATTTCCGACACCACCATGCCGGCACCGAATCGCTTTACCAAGCGCCGGAAAGGAAGGTCGGTGACGCCCGACATGGGCGCCAAGACGACGGGGGATTCAAGAGCAATTGGGCCGATACGAATGGTCATTTTTTGGGCAAGGTCCAAATTTGCCCGGCTTTTAGGCAATGCCCCAAATGGAGTCAACGCGACATTACGCATCACAACTAGCCAGAAAGCGGACCGGGACTTACCATCGCGGACATGGCGACCTATGCGCTGATCGTTGCCGCCGGCAGCAGCACCCGTTTCGGCGGGCCGGTCCCCAAGCAATATCGCGACTTGGCCGGACGCTCGGTGCTGTATCGCAGCGCCAAGGCCTTCGTCGAGCATCCGGCCGTCGCTGGGGTGAAAGTCGTGATTCGCGCCGAAGACGAGGCACGCTATCGCGCCGCGGTCGCCGGACTCGATCTGCTGGAACCCGTCGGCGGCGGCGAGACGCGCCAGGACTCGGTTCGCTTGGGCCTGGAAAGCTTGTGCGACCGCAGACCCGACGGCGTACTGATTCACGATGGCGCGCGGCCATTGGTCGTGCCCGCGCTGATCGATCGCGTCGTGACGGCGCTGGCCGCGCACCCAGGCGCCATCCCGGCATTGGCGGTGGCGGATACCCTCAAGCGCGGCCGTGACGGTTTGATTGCCGGCACCGTGCCGCGCGAGGGCTTGCACCGCGCCCAAACGCCGCAAGGCTTTCGCTTCGATGACATCTTGGCCGCCCATCGCGCCGCCGCCGGCCAAAGCCTGACCGACGATGCCGCCGTGGCCGAGGCGCATGGCTTGGCGGTGGCGCTGGTCGATGGCGGCGAGGACAACCTCAAGATCACGACCGAGGACGATCTGCGGCGCGCCGAACGCCTGGTGTGGTCGCGCCTGCCTGAGACCCGCGTCGGCCAGGGCTACGATGTGCATCGCCTGGGCCCGGGCGGCCCGATCACGTTGTGCGGCGTGGCGATTCCGCACGACCGCGCGCTGATCGGCCATTCCGATGCCGATGTCGGCCTGCACGCCCTGACCGATGCGCTGCTGGGCGCGCTGGGTCAGGGCGATCTCGGCCAGCACTTCCCGCCCACCGATGCGCGCTGGAAGGGCGCGCCCAGCGCCACCTTCCTGCGCCATGCCGGCGAATTGGTGGCGCGCGCCGGCGGGCTGATCGCGCATCTCGACGTGACCCTGATCTGCGAGCGGCCCAAGATCGCGCCCCATCGCCAGGCGATGCGGGCGGCGATCGCGGCCACGCTCGGCATCGCCCTCGAGCGGGTCTCGGTCAAGGCCACCACCACCGAAGGTCTCGGCCTGACCGGCCGCGGCGAAGGCATCGCCGCACAAGCCGTGGCGACGATCCGTTTGCCGCCGGCGGGAGACGCGCGGTGAAGCCGCTGCTGGCGGATCCCGCGACCTGGCTCGCCACCTGGTTCGGCGTCGGGCTGCTGCCCGGGCCGCAAGGAACCTGGGCCTCGCTGGCAGCCCTGCCCTTTGCCGCGCTGTTCCTGTCCTGGGGCGGCGCTTTCGTACTGCTGATGGCGACGGCGCTGATTGCGCTGGTCGGCATTTGGGCCAGCGACCGGGTCGCGGCCCGCATGCGGATCGAGGATCCGGGCGCGATCGTGATCGACGAAGTGGCCGGTCAATGGCTGGCGCTCGCCATTCTCGCTGCGGCGGGAACCGCCGACTGGATGGGCTATGGCTTGGCCTTCGTCCTGTTTCGCGCCGCCGACATCGTCAAGCCCTGGCCGGTCAGCTGGGCCGAACGCGCATTGCCCGGAGGGCTCGGGGTGATGGCCGACGATCTGGTGGCCGGGATCTATGCCGGCGCGCTGGCGGCAGCCTTGCGGGCCTGGCTGTGACGCCCGACCTGATCGCCGCCGCCGATCGCTTGCTGCGGGCCTGCCGCCAGCGGCGCGTGATGTTGGCGACTGCCGAGTCCTGCACCGGCGGCCTGATCGCAGCGCTTTTGACCGAAGTCGCCGGCAGTTCGGACGTGGTCGAACGCGGCTTCGTGACATATTCCAACGCCGCCAAGACGTCGCTTTTGGGCGTGCCCGAGGCACTGCTGGCGGTCCATGGCGCGGTCAGCGAACCGGTCGCCCGCGCCATGGCCGAGGGTGTATTGGCCGCTGCGCCGGCCTGCGGCCTGGCCCTGGCCGTGACCGGCATCGCCGGACCTTCCGGCGGTTCGGCCGAGAAACCGATCGGGCTGGTGCATGGGGCGGCGGCAAGGCGCGAAGGCGGCCTGGTGCTGCACCGCCGCCAGGTTTTTGCCGGCGATCGCGGCGCCATTCGCCGCGCAGCCGCCTTGGCGGCGCTTGAACTCGGGGTCGAGATTCTAGGGCATGATCGATCGGTCTCGAACCGCGAGGTTCAAGACCGATCGTGAATCAAGCCCTAGCCTAGGGCGCCGATTTTCTTGCCGCGGCTGATCGGCAGGGTGATGGTGGCCGCGGTGCCGAAGCCAGGCCGCGACTTGATTTCGAACTCGCCGTTCATCAATTCGACCAGCATCCTGGCCACCGGCAGCCCGAGACCGCTGCCCGAGCCGGTGCCGACGAACGGCTTCATCGCCTTGACCAGCTCCTCGGGCGCGATGCCGACGCCGTTGTCGCTGATCACCAGGATCAGCACCCGCGCGCCGACATGGGCCTTGGCCTCGACGCTGACCCGGCCGCCGCGCTTGGTGGCGCGGATGGCGTTGGCGACGACATTGTCGAGCGCGCGCTGGAGATGCGAGGGATCGGCATAGATCTCGGGCAAATCGCGCCCCACCGAAAGCTCGAAACTGATGCCGGCCTCGGCCGCGCTCTTTTCGAACCGCTTGGCCAAGGCCTCCAGGGCCTCGGCGACGTCGATCGCCTTGGGCCGCACCGGCAACTGGCCGGTTTCGCCGCGATAGAGATCAAGCAGATCGGTGACGATGCGCTGCATGCCCTGCCCGGCCTCCAGGATCGAGGCGGCATAGTCCTTGTACCGCGGATCGGAATGCGGGCCATGCGCTTCGTCGCGCAGCAGTTCGGCGAAGCCGGTGACGACGTTGAGCGGCGTGCGCAAATCGTGAATCAGCCCGGCCGGCGGCACCATGCGTTCGCCCAGCGCCTCTTCGCGCGCCGACAGCCGACGCTCGAGCAGCTGGTGGCCGACTCGCATCAATTCGAGACCTTGGTCGAGCCGCCTGGCGCGCTGCGCGGTCAGCGCCAGCAGCGCCATCGCCCGCACCTTGCGCCTCAGCTTCCCGCCCGTTTGGTCGCGAAAGATGGCTTCGATGTGATCGGGCACGCGGCCGCGTTCGGCCCCGCCCGATGCCACCACCAGCGCCCGCCAGCTTTCCGACCAGCCGGTGCCGATGCCGGCCGGAGACAGCTTCATTCCCTCGACATCGACCATCACCACCAGCGCATCGTCGGCCGAATGGCGCGCCATCAGATCGGCATCGCCCTCCAGGCGGGCGATCGGCGCATAGCCCTCGCCAGCCAAGGATTCGTCGAGCCAGCGCGCCAGATTGGGTTCCGGGCTCAGCAGCACCAGCCGCGCCAACCGCGCCTCGGGCAAGGTCGTGCGATGCGGCTCGTTAGCGTTCAGATCGCGCGACGAATTGTTGGCCGTCATCCTAGGCCGCCATCCTTCCCGCCCTCGCCTCGGGCCGGGCGTCCAGTTCTGATCCGCAGGACATTGCCCACCCTCTGCGCATTGCTACTGAGAGGAGTTCAAATTTGCAAGCGAATTTGCCCGGATCTCGAAGGCGTGCACCATCCGCCGCACCGCCTCGTTGAACACCGGCTCCATCAGCCGCTGCAGCAGCTTGGACTTGAATTCGAAATCGATGAAGAAGTCGACCTCGGTTCCGGCGGCGGCCGGCCGGAAGATCCAATGATTGTCCAGCCGCCGGAACGGCCCGTCGATATAGGCGACGTCGATGCGGCCGGGCCGGTCGAGGGTGACACGCGAAGTGAACTGTTCGCGCAGCATCCGGAAGCCGATCGCCAGATCGCCCCACAGCACGTTGCCCTCGCGCCGGCGGATGCGGCAGGCGACGCACCAGGGCAGGAATTCGGGATAGCGCTCGATATCCGCCACCAGATCGAACAGGAATTCGGGCGCATGCGGCAGCAGGCGCGTTTCGGCGTGGGTCGGCAAATTATCCCTGGGCGCCGGCTTGGGCGCGGGCCGCGCGCAGGCGGGCGAAATCCTCGCCGGCGTGATGCGAACTGCGGGTCAAGGGCGTGGCCGCGACCATGAGGAAGCCGCGCGCCCGCGCCAGCGCGGCCAATTGCTCGAACTCGGACGGCTCTACGAAGCGCGCGATCGGCGCATGCTTGGGCGTCGGCTGGAGGTACTGGCCGACGGTCAGGAAATCGACCCCGGCGACGCGCAGATCGTCCATCACCTGCATCAGTTCCTCGCGACCTTCCCCAAGCCCGACCATCAAGCCCGATTTGGTGAAGCCCGCGGGCGCGATCCGCTTGGCTTCGGCCAGCAATTGCAGCGAGGCGAAATAGCGCGCCCCCGGCCGGATCGAAGGATAAAGCCGCGGCACGGTCTCAAGATTGTGGTTGAAGACATCCGGCCCGGCCGCCATCACCGTCTCGACCGCGCCCGGCTTGCGCAGGAAATCGGGCGTCAGCACTTCGATCGTCGCCGCCGGCGCCCTGGCGCGGATCGCCCGGATCACGGCGGCAAAATGCACCGCACCGCCATCTTCCAGATCGTCGCGATCGACCGACGTCACCACCACATGCGCCAGCCCGAGACGCGCCGTCGCATCCGCCACCCGTTCGGGTTCGGCCGGATCGAGCGGCTTGGGCTGGCCGGTGGCGACGTTGCAAAAGGCGCAAGCCCGGGTGCAGGTCGCGCCCATGATCATGAAAGTGGCGTGCTTCTTCTGCCAGCATTCGCCGAGATTGGGACAGGCGGCCTCTTCGCATACGGTGTGCAAATCGAGCCCGCGCAGCACGCCACGGGTGGCATCCACCCCGCCGCCGACCGGCGCCCGCACCCGGATCCAAGCCGGCAGTCGCGGCCGCGGCTGATCCGGCCGATGGGCCTTTTCGGGGTGACGCAGCGCGGTCATGGCCGGTCCATCATAGCCGTCGGCGCTTAGATGTGCAGCGCCCGGCCATGGGCGGCCAGCACGGATTCGTGCATCATCTCGGACAGCGTCGGGTGCGGGAAAACGGTGTGCATCAGCTCGGCCTCGGTGGTCTCAAGCGTGCGCGCCACGGCATAGCCCTGGATCAGCTCGGTGGCCTCGGCGCCGATCATGTGCGCGCCCAGCAGCTCGCCGGTCTTGGCGTCGAACACGGTCTTGATCAGGCCCTCGGTTTCGCCCAGTGCGATCGCCTTGCCGTTGCCGACATAGGGGAAGCGCCCGACCTTGACCGCGCGGCCCGCCGCCTTGGCGCGGGCCTCGGTCAGGCCGACGCTGGCGATCTGCGGATGGCAATAGGTGCAGCCGGGAATGTTGCCGATGGCGAGCGCATGCACGCCTTTGACCCCGGCGATGCGTTCGACGCAGATCACGCCCTCGTGGCTGGCCTTGTGCGCCAGCCAGGGCGGCCCGGCCAGGTCGCCGATGGCGTAGATGCCCGGCGCCGAGCTGCGCCCGTAGCCGTCGACCGCGACATGGCCCTTTTCGACCTTCACGCCGGCGGCTTCGAGGCCCAGGTTCTCGACATTGCCGGTTATGCCGATCGCCAGGATGACGCGCTCGACCGTCAGTTCGCCGGCCTTCCCGCCCCCGAGATCGAGCGTCGCGGTGACGCTGTCCGCGCCCTTGCGCAGCGCCTTGACCCCGGCCGAGGTATGGATGCGCATGCCCTGCTTTTCGAACGCCTTGCGCGCCAGGGCCGAGATTTCCTCGTCCTCGACCGGCAGGACGCGATCGAGCATTTCGACCACCGTTACCTCGGCGCCGAGGGTGCGATAGAAGCTGGCGAATTCGATGCCGATCGCGCCCGAACCGATCACCAACAGCGATCTGGGCATGGCGGCCGGCACCATCGCCTCCTTGTAGGTCCAGACCAGCTTGCCGTCGGGCTCCAGCCCCGGCGCGCTGCGCGCCCGCGCCCCGGTCGCCAGCACGATATGCGGCGCGGTCAGGCCGGCGATCTCGGCGCCCTTGGCGGTCACCGAGATTCTGTTGCGTCCGGCCAGCGCGCCGTTGCCGTCGAACACCGTCACCTTGTTCTTCTTCAGCAGGTGCTTGACGCCGGCGTTGAGCTGCGCCGCCACCTGGCGCGAACGCTTGACCATGGCCGAAAGATCGAACCCGACCTTGCCTTCGAAGGTCAGGCCGAATTCGGCCCCGCGATGCGCGAGATGATAGATCTCCGCCGAGCGCAGCAGCGCCTTGGTCGGGATGCAGCCCCAATTCAGGCAGATGCCGCCGAGATGCTCGCGCTCGACCAACGCGGTCTTGAGGCCGAGCTGGGCCGAGCGGATGGCGGCGACGTAGCCGCCCGGTCCGCCGCCGACGACGATCAGGTCAAAGGCTTGGTCGGCCATGACCGCCTCCTACAGCAGCATCCGGATCGGGTCTTCGATCAGCGCCTTGAACGCCGCCAGCAAGCTGGCGCCGACCGCGCCGTCGACCGCGCGATGATCGCAGGACAAGGTGCAGGTCATCACCGTGGCGATCGCCAGCGCGTTCTGCTTGACCACCGGCCGCGCCTCGCCGGCGCCCACCGCCAGGATGGTGCCCTGCGGCGGATTGACCACCGCCGCGAACTGCTTGATGCCCATCATGCCGAGATTGCTGAGCGAGGTGGTGCCGCCCTGGAACTCGTCGAGCTTGAGCTTGCCGGCCCGCGCGCGCTCGGCCAAGTCCTTCATCTCGGCGGCGATGCGCGCCAGGCCCTTGCGGTCGGCCTCGCGCAGGATCGGCGTGATCAGCCCGCCCTCGATCGCCACCGCCACCGAAACGTCGACCCAACGATAGCGCCGGATCGCCTCGCCGGTGAAGGCGACGTTGGCGTCGGGAACTTTCATCAGCGCCAGCGCCAGCGCCTTGATCACCATGTCGTTGACCGAGATCTTGGTGTCGCTTTTTTCGTTCAGTTCCTTGCGCATCGCCAGCAGCCGGTCGATCTCGCAATCGACCGTCAGATAGTGATGCGGCACCTGGGATTTCGACTCGACCATGCGGCGGGCGATGGTCCGCCGCATGTTGCCGAGCGGCTGGTCGACGAAGTCGGGCATGCCGTGAACTTGAAGCGGCGCGGATGCGGGCGCCGGAGCCGCTGCGGCTCGGACCGGAACCGGCGCCGCGACCGGCCGCGGCCCGGCCAGCGCCGCCTCGACATCGGCCTTGACGATGCGGCCTTGAGGACCCGAACCCCTCACCGCCTTGAGATCGAGCCCGGCCTGTTCGGCCATGCGTCGCGCCAGGGGCGAGACGAACAGCCGCTCGCCCGAAGGCGCGGCAAGCGCGGCCGGTGCCGGAGCCGCGACCGGCGCGGGCGCGTTCGGAGCCGCGCCCAGCGCGGCTGTGGGCGGTTTGACGGGAGCCGGAGCGGCCGCGACCGGGGCGCCGGGCTTTTCGCCCTCGCCCAGCAACACCGCGATCGGCGTGTTGACCGCGACCTTCTGGGTTCCGGCCGGGACCAGGATCTTGCCCAGCACGCCCTCGTCGACCGCCTCGACTTCCATCGTCGCCTTGTCGGTCTCGATTTCGGCGATGACGTCGCCGGGCTTGATGGTGTCGCCCTCCCGCTTGGTCCATTTGGCGAGGTTGCCCTCGGTCATGGTCGGCGACAGCGCCGGCATCAGGATCTGGATCGGCATGGCGGTCGGTCCTTCCCCTACATCAGCGCCGATAGGTCGCGGCTTTGGCCGCGGCGACGATGTCCTCGATCCGCGGCAAGGCCAGCTTTTCGAGATTGGCGGCGTAGGGCATCGGCACGTCCTTGCCGGCGACGCGGATCGGCGGCGCGTCCAGCCAGTCGAAGGCGCGCTCCATGATCTGCGCCGCCACTTCCGAGCCGATGCCGCAAGCCGGCCAGCCTTCCTCGACCGTGACCAGGCGATTGGTCTTCTTGATCGAGGCGACGATGGTATCGACATCGAGCGGACGCAGCGAACGCAGATCGATCACCTCGGCATCGATGCCCTCGCCCGCCAGCGCCTCGGCCGCGGCCAGCGCGGTCGTCACCGTCAGCGAGAAAGCGGTGATGGTCACGGCCCTGCCCGGCCGCGCGATCCGTGCCTTGCCGATCGGCACCGTCCACTCGGCGCTGTCCGGCACATCGCCCGAGCGGCCGTAGAGGATCTCGTTCTCCAGCACGATCACCGGGTTGGGATCGCGGATCGCCGATTTAAGCAGCCCCTTGGCGTCGGCCGCGCTATGGGGCGCCACCACCTTGAGGCCCGGGCAATGCGCGTACCAGCTGGCGTAGCATTGCGAGTGCTGGGCCGCGACCCGGGCCGCGGCACCGTTGGGACCGCGGAACACGATCGAACATCCCATCTGCCCGCCCGACATGTAGAGCGTCTTGGCGGCCGAGTTGATGACCTGATCGATCGCCTGCATGGCGAAGTTGAAGGTCATGAACTCGACGATCGGCTTGAGGCCGGCGAAGGCCGCTCCCACGCCCAGGCCGGCGAAGCCGTGCTCGGTGATCGGGGTGTCGATCACGCGCTTGGGGCCGAATTCCTGCAGCAAGCCTTGCGAGACCTTGTAGGCGCCCTGGTATTCCGCCACTTCCTCGCCCATCAGGAAGACGTCGGGATCGGTGCGCATCTCCTCGGCCATGGCGTCGCGCAAGGCCTCGCGCACCGTCAGCTTGACGGTCTTGCCGGTCCATTCGCTCTCGATCGCGGGAGCCGCCGCCACCGTCGCCGGTACCGCAGCCGGCGCCGGTTTGGCGGCCGGCGGAGGAGCGGCCGCGGGCGCCGCCTTGGCGCCCTCGCCCGCCAGCTCGGCGATCGGCGTGTTGACCGCGACCTTCTGGGTTCCGGCCGGAACCAGGATCCGGGTCAGCACGCCTTCGTCAACCGCCTCGACTTCCATCGTCGCCTTGTCGGTCTCGATCTCGGCAATGACGTCGCCCGGCTTGATGGCGTCGCCTTCCCGCTTGGTCCACTTGGCGAGGTTGCCTTCGGTCATGGTCGGCGACAGCGCCGGCATCAGGATTTGGATGGTCATGGCGCCCGCTCCTCAGCGCAGCACGTCGGTGTAAAGCTCGGCCGGGTCGGGCTCGGGGCTCGACTGGGCGAAGCCGGCGCTGTCGGCGACGATCTCGCGCACGGCGCGGTCGATCGCCTTGATCTCGTCCTCCTTGACCCCGTGCTCGGCCGCCAGCCGCCGGGCCAGGCTGTCGATCGGATCGCGCTTTTCGCGCACCTGATCGACCTCCTCCTTGGTGCGGTACTTGGCCGGGTCCGACATCGAATGGCCGCGATAGCGGTAGGTCATGGCTTCGAGGATGATCGGCCCGTTGCCGCCGCGGCACCACGCCACCGCCTCCTCGGCCGCGGCACGCACCGCCACCACGTCCATGCCGTCGACCTGCTTGCCGGGGATGCGGAAGCTTTCGCCGCGGCGGAAGAACTGGGTTTCGGCCGAGGCGCGCTTGACCGCCGTGCCCATGGCGTATTGGTTGTTCTCGATGACGTAGATCACCGGCAGCTTCCACAATTCGGCCATGTTGAAGCTTTCGTAGACTTGGCCCTGGTTGGCGGCGCCGTCGCCGAAATAGGTCACCGAAACGCGGTCGTTGCCGCGATAGCGATTGGCGAAGCCCAGCCCGGTGCCGAGCGAAACCTGGGCGCCGACGATGCCATGGCCGCCGAAGAAGTTGCGCTCGCGGCTGAACATGTGCATCGAGCCGCCCTTGCCTTTGGAATAGCCGCCGGCGCGGCCGGTCAACTCGGCCATCACCCCGCGCGCTTCCATGCCGCAAGCCAGCATATGGCCATGGTCGCGATAAGCGGTGATGACCTGGTCGCCCTCGCCCAGCGCCGCCTGAATGCCGACCACCACCGCTTCCTGGCCGATGTAGAGATGGCAAAAGCCACCGATCAGCCCCATGCCGTAAAGCTGGCCGGCGCGTTCCTCGAAACGCCGGATCAGCAGCATTTCGCGGTAATAGCGCAGCAGGGTCGCCTTGTCGGTCGGCGCGGCGTCGGTCTTTTTGGCGGCTTTGGCGGCGCTGGCCATGATCGTTCCTCCCGCCTCTGGGTATCCTCGACCTAATCAGCAGTCGACCACGACCTATATAGCGGTCGGCCGTCCAGGCCACCATGCAGGTTTTGGCGGAGAATCCATGCGATTCCGTAAGCTATTGAAATATCCCGAATATTAAAAAAGAACAAGGTTCGGAAATTACTGCCGCTCGCGCCGGAATATCACCACGTCACTGGCGCCGGCCAATCCCAGCACCTCGCGGGCGCGCTCGTCCAGCATGTCGAGGTCGAGTCCATTGGAGCGCAGCAGGGCAGCTTTGCGTTCCAGCGACTCGCGCTGACTACGAACCGCGATCAAGCGCGATCCGGTCTCGGCGATGTCGCCCTGCAGGCGATGATAGGCCGAGATTCCGCGTTCGCTTTCAAGCGCGTGATAACCGAAATAGGCTACGGCGCAGGCAAACAGGAAGGGCGGGAAAGCCCCCCAGAGCCGCTCGCTCCAACTGCGAATCGCTGCCATTCAAGGAGAGAATCACAAACCGATTCGCGGCGTCAAGAAATTATCGATTCTCCGACTCTAGCCGGCGATGATCGCCACCTCGCCCAAGGGATCGAACCGGGCCGAGATGCGATTGCCGCGCGCGATCGGGAACTGGCGCACCAGCGAGCCGGTGATGACGATTTGTCCGGCGGCGATCTTGCGGCCATGCCGCGCCAGCGCGCGCGCCAGCCAAGCCAGCGAGTCGAGCGGATGGCCGAGCACGTCGCTGCCCTTGCCCTCGGCCACCACGCGACCGTCGATGCCGACCGCGACCGTGACTTGGGCCAGATCGACCTCGCGCCAGCGCGCAAAGGCCGGCCCGAGCACGAAGGCTTTTTGCTGCGCATTGTCGGCCAGCGCCAAGGGCAGGTCGCCCGAAAACGCGCCGCGGGTCTCGATCACCTCGAAGGCCGGGTAGACCCGCGCCACCGCCCGCGCCGCGGCATCGCGGTCGACCGCGGGCCCGGCCAGGTCCGCGTCCAGTTCCATCGCGATCTCGGTCTCGAAACCGGGCGCGATCAGGCCGGCATGATCGAGCTTGGCCGGCGAGGCAAGCCGTCCCTCTTCCAGCAGCCAGCCGAAAACCGGCTCGTGAACCTCGAATTGGCGCTGGATGGCGGGCGCGGTCAGGCCGACTTTCCAGCCGGCCTGGCGCTTGCCCTCGGCCAGACGCCGGTCGAGCCGGCCGAGCTGCACGGCATAGCCGCCGGCCAAATCGAGCTTTCGCCGCCAGGCCTCGGGAAAATACTCGCCGCGCGCGGCAGCCGCGTCGATCTCGCGGGTGGCGCGGGCGAGGTCGATCACCGCCGCAGGGCGGCGCGGCCGGCATAGCGCGCGGCCGGTCCCAATTCGCGCTCGATGCGGATCAGCTGGTTGTATTTGGCGGTGCGGTCCGAGCGCGCCAGCGAACCGGTCTTGATCAGCCCGCAATTGGTCGCCACCGCCAAATCGGCGATGGTGGCGTCCTCGGTCTCGCCCGAGCGGTGGCTCATCACCACGCGATAGGCCGCCTTGTGCGCCATCTCGACCGCTTCCAAGGTCTCGGTCAGCGTGCCGATCTGGTTGACCTTGACCAGGATGGCGTTGGCCACGCCCTGGCGGATGCCGTCGGCCAGGCGCTTGGGGTTGGTGACGAAAATGTCGTCGCCGACCAGCTGCACCTTGCCGCCCAGCGCCTCGGTCAGCGCCTTCCAGCCCGCCCAATCGTCCTCGGCCATGCCGTCCTCGATCGAGACGATGGGATAGCGCGCGCACAACTCGGCCCAGTACTTGACCATGCCGGCGGCATCCAGCGTCTTGCCCTCGCCTTCCAGCACGTATTTGCCCTTGTCGTGGAATTCGGTGGCGGCGGCGTCCAGCGCCAGCGCCACGTCCTCGCCCGGCCGGTAGCCGGCGGCGGCGATCGCCTTCATCACCTGGCCGAGCGCCGCGTCGGTCGAGGCCAGGTCGGGGGCGAAGCCGCCCTCGTCGCCGACATTGGTCGAAAGGCCGGCGTCCTTGAGTTGCTTGCGCAGCGCATGAAACACCTCGGCACCCATGCGCACGGCTTCGGCCAGGCTGGGGGCGCCGACCGGCAGGATCATGAACTCCTGCACGTCGATCGGATTGTCGGCATGAGCGCCGCCGTTGACGATGTTCATCATCGGCACCGGCAGGACATGCGCGGCCACGCCGCCGACATGGCGATAGAGCGGCACGCCCAACTCGGCCGCCGCCGCCTTGGCCAGCGCCAGGCTGACGCCGAGAATGGCGTTGGCCCCGAGCCGGCCCTTGTTGGGCGTTCCGTCCAGCGCCGCCATCGCCCGGTCGATGGTCAACTGATCGAGCGCCGAACGGCCGGAGACGGCGTCGAAAATCTCGCCCTCGGCCGCCTTCACCGCACCCGTCACGCCCTTGCCGCCGTAGCGCTTGCCGCCGTCGCGCTTTTCGACCGCTTCGTGGGTACCGGTCGAGGCGCCCGAGGGCACGGCGGCGCGCCCCATGGCGCCGCCGGCCAGCCGGATGTCGACTTCGACCGTGGGATTGCCGCGCGAGTCCAGGATCTCACGGGCGACGAGGTCGACGATGGCGAAACGATCGGACATGACGATCCCTTCTCAACTCAACAGCGCGCGCGTGGCCAGGAACACGTCGTCCTGGCGCATCAGGCTTTCGCCGACCAGGAAGCAATGGATGCCGACCCGCTTCAGCCGGGCGATGTCGGCGGCGGCGGATATGCCGCTTTCGGCCACGACCAAGCGATCCTTCGGCACCTGCTTGGCCAGGGTCTCGGCGGTGGCCAGGTCGACGGTCATGGTCTTGAGATCGCGATTGTTGATGCCGATCAGCCGGCTCTTCAGCTTGAGGGCGCGCGCCAGTTCGGCCGCGTCGTGCACCTCGACCAGGACGTCCATGCCGAAATCGCGTGCCGCGCTTTCCATCTCGGCCGCCTGGGCATCCGACAGCGCGGCCACGATCAGCAGCACGCAATCGGCGCCGAGGATGCGGGTTTCGGCGATCTGGTAGGGATCGACCATGAAGTCCTTGCGCAGCACCGGCAGCAGGACCGAATTGCGGGCGTTGGCCAGATGCAGATCGTCGCCCTTGAAGAAGCTGCGGTCGGTCAGCACCGACAGGCAGGTGGCGCCGCCGCGCTTGAAGTTGCGGGCCAGCGCCTCGGGATCGAAATCGGACCGGATCAGGCCTTTCGAGGGCGAGGCGCGCTTGATCTCGGCGATCAGCCCGGTCTGGCCCAGCAGCGCGCGCGCATCGAGCGCCTTGAGGAAGCCGCGTGCCGGCGCGGTTTCGCGCTTGGCCATCTCCACCAGCCGGCCGAGCGGCATCTTGTTGCGCCGCGAGGTGACCTCCTCGCGCTTGACCTTGAGAATGCGGGCCAGGGTATCGCCGGACATGACTAGCTCTTGACGCTGTTGGTGAGGGTGACCAGACGCTGCAGCACCGATTTGGCGGCCCCGGAATCGATCGCCTTGGCGGCCATGGCGACGCCGATGCGGATGTCGGCCGCCTTGTCGGCGATCACCAGACCGGCGCCGGCATTCAGCAGCACGATGTCGCGATAGGGCCCGCGCTGGCCTTCCAGCAACGCGGTCAACGCCGCCGCGTTGGCCTTGGGATCGTCGCCCTTGAGATCGGCCAGGCGTCCGCGCGGCAGGCCGGCGTCTTCGGGCGTCAGCGCGAAACGACGGATCGTGCCGCGCGACAATTCGATCACGGTGTTCTCGCCGGTGGTCGACAATTCGTCGAGGCCGTCGGCGCCGTGCATCACCCATACCTTTTCCGAACCCAGGTCGCGCAGCACCTCGGCCATCGGCTCGAGCCATCTCGGGTCGAACACGCCGATCAGCTGCCGCTTGACCCCGGCCGGGTTCGACAGCGGACCGAGCAGGTTGAAAATCGTGCGCGTACCCAGTTCGACCCGCGCCGGTGCCACGTTGCGCATCGCGCCGTGATGGCGCGGCGCCATCAGGAAGCCCAAGCCGATCTGGTCGATGCCGCGTTGCACCAGATCGAACTCGGCGTCGATGTTGACCCCCAACGCCTGCAGCACGTCGGCCGAACCGGATTTCGAGGACAGCGCGCGGTTGCCGTGCTTGGCCATCGGCACGCCGGCGCCGGCCAGGACGATCGCTGCCGCGGTCGAGACGTTGAGCGTGCCGGCGGCGTCGCCGCCCGTGCCGGCCGTGTCCATCGCCCCGGCCGGAGCGGTCAGCCGCGTCATCTTGGCGCGCATCACCCGCACCGCGCCCGCGATCTCGGTCACGGTCTCGCCCCGTACTCGCAGCGCCATGAGGAATCCGCCCATCTGCGCCGGGGTCGCATTGCCGGTCATCATGATGTCGAAGGCGCGCTCGGCCTGCTCGCGATCGAGCGTCTTGCCGGCGGCGACGTGGGCGATCAAATCCTTGAACATGACGGGCGGTTTCCTTCCGCGGGCCGGCAGAAAACAGGGCGCGCGGCGCGCCGTCAAGCCTGACGACGAGGTCCGGCTTGACCTTCCATCGACTGGAAGCCCTATATGATGGCCATGAGCGAAACGGCATTGGACATCGCGATCGGCGGCATGACCTGCGCCGCCTGCGTCGGACGGGTCGAGACCGCCTTGCGCCGCGTGCCGGGCGTGCAGGCGGCGCGGGTCAATCTGGCCAGCGAACGCGCCCATGTCGAAGGCCAGGCACTCGACGCCCGGGCGCTGATCGAGGCGGTCGAGGCCGCGGGCTATGACGCCCGGCCCGCGACCGACGACGCCCCCTCCCCGCCCGATCGCGAGCCATGGATCTTGGTCCTGGGGGCAGCCCTGACCTTGCCCTTGATCGCGCCCATGGCGCTGGCGCCGCTGGGCGTGCATGCCATGCTGCCGCCCTGGCTGGAATTGGTCTTGGCGACGCCGATCCAGATCGTCCTGGGGGCGCGGTTCTATCGCGGCGCCTGGGCCGCGCTGCGGGCCCGCGCCGGATCGATGGACGTGCTGGTCGCGCTCGGCACCACCGCCGCCTATCTCTACAGCCTGGCGCTGGTCTCGCAGACCGGCGATGACGCTCATGGCCGGCTCTATTTCGAGGGCGCGGCCGTGATCCTGGTGCTGGTGCGCTTGGGCAAATGGCTGGAGGGCCGGGCCAAACGCGCCACCACCCGCGCCCTGCGCGGACTCATGGCGCTGCGGCCGAACAGCGCCACGATCCTGCGCGACGGCGTCGAACGTGTCGTGCCGATCGCCGAGGTGCGGCCGGGCGATCGCATGATCGTACGGCCGGGCGAGTGCGTGCCGACCGACGGTCGCATCCTGGCAGGGCGCGCCGCGTTCGACGAATCGATGCTGACCGGCGAGAGCCTGCCGGTCGACAAGGCGCCGGGCGATCGCGTCGCCGGCGGCACCATCGACCGCGACGGCCTGTTGACAGTCGAGGCGCAGGCGGTCGGCGCGGATACCGTGCTGGCCCGGATCGTGGCCGCGGTCGAACGCGCCCAAGCCGCCAAGGCGCCGATCGAGGCGCTGGTAGACCGGATCAGCGCGGTATTCGTTCCGGCGGTAATCGGATTCGCGCTGGTCACTTTCGCGGCTTGGTTGGCTCTGGGCGGCGGTTTCGAACGCGCGCTGGTGGCGGCGGTCGCGGTGCTGGTGATCGCCTGCCCCTGCGCCCTCGGCTTGGCGACGCCGGCGGCGATGATCGTCGGTCTCGGCCGCGCCGCCGAGCTTGGCATCCTGGTGCGCGACGCGGCAGCGCTGGAGCACGCCCGCGCCATCGATACCGTGGTGTTCGACAAGACCGGCACCTTGACCGAGGGGCGGCCGGTGGTGACCGAAATCCTTCCGGCCGCGGGATTCGATGTCGGCGCGGTGCTGCGCCTTGCCGCCTCGGCCCAGCAGGGCAGCGAGCATCCCCTGGCCAAGGCGGTGCTGGCGCGCGCGGCGGACCAAGGCTTGGCGCTCGAAGCGCCGGTCGAATTCCTGGCTGTGCCCGGCCAGGGCATCGAGGCCAGCATCGACGGCAAGCGGCTGCGCATCGGCAGCCGCGCTTTCGTGGGAGCGACGACCGATACCGCGGCGCTCGAAGCCAAGGGCCAGAGCGTGATGCATCTGGCGCTCGATGGCCGGCCGCTGGGCGCCATCGCCGTGGCCGATCGGCCGCGACCCCAAGCCCGCGCCGCGGTCGCGACCTTGCGCGCACGCGGCATCGAGGTGTGGATGCTGACCGGCGATTCCGCCCGCACCGCGCGGACGGTCGCCGACGAATTGGGCATAGCGCGGCTCGAGGCCGAGATCTTGCCCGAGGGCAAGCTTGCCACCATCGGCCGGCTGCGCGGCCAAGGCCGGGTGGTGGCCATGGTCGGCGACGGCATCAACGACGCCCCGGCCCTAGCCGGAGCCGATGTCGGCATCGCCATTGGCGGCGGCGCCGATGTCGCGGTCGAGGCCGCCGGCCTGGCGCTGCTGCGGCCCGATCCGGAGCTGGTACCGCTGGCGATCGACCTGGCGCGCGCCGTCACCGACAAGATCCGCCACAACCTGTTCTGGGCCTTTATCTACAACGTCGTCGGCCTGCCGCTGGCGGCGCTGGGCTGGCTGACGCCGGGGCTGGCGGGAGCGGCGATGGCGGCATCGAGCGTCAGCGTCCTGGCCAGCGCGCTGCTGCTGCGTCGTTTCCATGCGAGGAGCGCACCATGAATATCGGCGAGACGGCCCGGCAGTCCGGGGTTCCGGCCAAGACCATCCGCTATTACGAGGAGGTCGGCTTGATCCCGCGCGCGGTGCGCAGCGGCGCGAACTATCGGGTTTACAGCACGAACGACGTCGAGACCTTGCGCTTCATCGCCCGCGCCCGCGGTCTGGGATTTTCGGTCGAGGATGTCGGCGCGCTGCTGGCGCTCTATCGCGACAAGCAGCGCGCTTCTGCCGCGGTGAAGAAACTGGCCGAGCAGCATATCCGCGCCATCGACCGCAAGATCGCCGAGCTGCGCTCGATGAGCCGGACGTTGAGCGAGTTGTCGCGCCGCTGTCACGGCAATCACCGCCCCGACTGCCCGATCCTGGACGATCTGGCCGGACACGCCGAATCGGCCTAAGCGGCCGAACATGCCCAGATCGAAGAAGGCAGCACCTCCGCGACGTACGATCGCGGCGGCTGTCGCGCTGGTGTTGGTAGCGATCGGCGTTGCCACGACCCTTTGGCTTTGGACCGACCGGCCGAGCCGGCCGCCGCCGCGGCCACGGCCTGAAGCGGCCGCTCCGCCCGCGATCGCCGCCCTTCCCCCCGCGTCCAGCCAGGTCGAAGCGCCGTCGACGCCGGCCTGGCGGCGCCATGCCGTGGCCGCGCCCGAAGCCCATGGCCGGCCGCGCATCGCGATCGTGATCGACGACCTCGGGCTGGATCGCAAACGTGCGCTGCAGGCGATCGAATTGCCGGGCCCGCTGACCCTGTCGCTGATGAGCTATGCCCGCAATCTCGACGAGCTCGCGGCGCTGGCGCGGCTGCGCGGCCACGAATTGATGCTGCACGTGCCGATGGAGCCGGTGTCGCGCGCCGACGATCCCGGACCGCAGGCGTTGCGACTCGAACTCGAAGCCGAGGAATTCCTGCGTCGGCTATCCTGGCATCTCGATCGGCTCGACTTCTATGTCGGCATCAACAACCACATGGGCAGCCGGCTGACGGCCGATGCCTGGGCCATGACCATGGTCGCCGACGCGCTCAGGACGCGCGGCTTGTTGCTGGTCGATTCCCGCACCGCCGGGGCCTCGGTCGCGGCCGAGATCGCGCGCAGCCGCGGCGTGCCCAGCCTCGGCCGCGACGTGTTCCTGGACGATATCGACGACAGCCAGGCCATCCACCGCCAATTGGAGGAGACCGAACGCATCGCGCGCCGCCACGGCCAAGCGATCGCCATCGGCCATCCGCGCGATCGTACCCTGGCCGCGCTCGGCCCCTGGCTGGCGGCAGTGCCCGCCAAGGGTTTGGTGCTGTCGCCGGTTTCGTCCCTGATCCGCGACAAAAACGGCCCTTGACCTTACCCCCACGGGAAGGACTAGCTTCGGCGCATGAAAGCCACCTACCGCATCGACGGCATGACCTGCCAGGGCTGCGCCCGTTCGGTCACGCGCGCCATCGAACGCGCCGTGCCGACCCTCAAGGCGTCGGTCGACCATGTTCACGGCACCGCCGCGGTCGAGGGCGAGGGCGACGAAGCCGCCATCCGCCGCGCGGTTGAAACCGCCGGCTTCGTATTCAAGGGCCAGGCGGCGCCGGCGGGGTCTTGAGCCAGCGCGTCATCAGCACGCGCTCTTCGACTTCGTAGCCAAGCGCGCGGTAGAACGCGATCACGCGCGCGTTTTCGGCCCGCACCAGCAGCATGGATTTGGGCACGCCGCGCGCATTGTGCCAGGCTTCGGCGGCGGCGACCAAGGCCCGGCCATAGCCCGATTTCTGCCGATCCGGGTCAACCGCGACGTAGTACATCCAGCCGCGATGGCCGTCCTGCCCGACCATGACCGAGGCGACCACGCGTCCGCCGGCATCCTCGCCGACCAGCAGCGCGGCCTCGCGCGACTTCAGGCAATGGGCGATGTCGCTGGCGGGATCGTTCCACGGTCGGGTCAAGCCGCAGGCCCGCCACAGCGCGACGACCGCGGCTTGGTCGGGGTCGCGATAGGGCCGGATGCGCAATCCGGAATCAGAAGGCGCGTTCACGGACTCGGTCGTTGATGGTGACTTTGAACTGGCCCTGCAAGGCCTGTTGGTACTGATTGAGCAGATCCGCGCCCACTGCCTCGGTCAGCGCGCGCGCAATGCGCTCGACCCCGGCCTCGTCCGCGGCCGGATCGGCCGGAACGATCTCGGCCAGACGCGCCACCACCGTCCCGTCGCCGGCCACGGTCGCGCCCAGGGTCATTTCGCCCGGCTTGAGTTCGAACAGCTTTGCCGCCAGCGCCCCGGACACCGCCTGATCGCCCGAGGGGCCAGACCGCCGCAGCTGCGCCGAGATCTTGGTCTCGAGCTTGAGGGTACGGGCGGCCCCCGAAAACGACTCCCCAGCCTTTACCTGTTCGATCAGTTTCTCGCCCACCGCATTGGCGGCGGCCGCGCGCTGCTCGCCGCGCCACGCCGCCAGCACTTCGCTGCGCACCTCGGCCAACGGCTTCAGCGCCGAAGGCCTGATCCCCGTCACCCGCGCGATGGCATAGCCATCCTTGGAGGTCTCCATCAGCCGGGTCTCGTCGCCGTCGCCGGTCACGAAAATCGCGTCGATCAGGTTGCGCTCCTCGCTCAGGCCGTCGATCGGCTTGCCTGCGGGGTCTTGACCCTCGGCGTCGACCGCCGCTACCGCAGTCACCGTCAGCCCGACCTTGGCGGCGGCGTCCTCGAGCTTGGCGCCGCCCGCAAGCGCGTCCTCGAGCTTGTTGGCGTGATTGGCCAGCGTGTCGGCCGCCCGCCGCAAGCGGATGTCGGTCAGCAGCCGGCCGCGGGCGTCTTCCAGCGTCTGGGTCTGGGCGGGGATGATCGCGCGCACGCGGAACAAGTGCCAGCCGAACGGGGTCTTCAGCGGCTCGCCGACCGCATTGGCGCCGAGGTCGAAGGCATGGTCGGCGAACTCCTCCGGCAGGTCGGCCTTGGCGACCATGCCGAGCGCGATGTCCTCGGGCTTGCGATCCAGCATCGCCTTGCCCACCGCCATGAAGTCCTCGCCGGCGGTCAGCCGAGCCTTCGCCGTTTTGGCCTGGGCCTCGTCGTCGAACAGCAGCATGTCGACTTCGCGCTGTTCGGCGGTCTGGAACTCGGAGGCGCGGGCCTCGTACTCGTCCTTGATGTCGTCCTCGCCGACCGCGATCTCGGGCGCGAAATCGGCCGGGGTGAAACGCACCAGCGAGACGGCGCGATACTCGGGGGCGCTGAAGCGTTCGGCGCGCTCGCGGTGGAATGCCGCCAACGCTTCCTCGCTCGGATCCTGCGGCTCGGGCATGGCCGACTGGGCGACGATCGCGATCTCGGCGACGCGCCGTTCCTGGCGAAAGCGGTACAGCGCCTCGGCCAGCACCTTCGGCGCCGCCGCCCCGCCGGCCAGCGCCCCCAACAGCATGTCGCGGGTCATGTCGCGGCGGGTGTCGGTGACGAAGCCCTGTTCGGTCATGCCGGCGGCGCGCAGGCGGTTCTCGAACACCAGCCGGTCGAACTCGCCGCGATTGCCGCGAAAGGCCGGGTTGGCGACGATGTCGGCCCTGACCGTCGCATCGTCGATGGCGAGGCCGAGCAGCGCCACTTTCTGGTCGAGCAGGGCGCGCCCGACCATGGTCTGCAAAGTCTGATCGGGCAGGCCGAGCGCGCGCGCCCGATCGGCATCGAGCTGCCCGCCCATCGCCGCCTGCAGGCGTTGCAACGAGCGACGGTATTCCTGCTGGAATTGCGACAGGCTGATTTCGACCTGTCCGACCTTGGCCAAGGCCGGATCGCCGCCGCCGCGGAAGATGTCGGCGATGCCCCAAATGCCGAAGCTGATCACCAAGAGGAACAAGAAGATGCGCAGCACCCAAGTGCCGGCGGTGTTACGAAGGGCTTGAAGCATCGCGTGCGCACCGAAATCGAAAAGGGGCCGGATGATAGGCGCTGGCCCGCCGTCCAGCAACGCCCATTGCGCCGGCGCCGCGCCGGGCGCTAGCTTGGCGACGATCCACATCGGAGGTCAGGGTGAGCAAGAGACCGCGGCCGTTGGTGGCCGGAAACTGGAAAATGAACGGTTCGCTCGCGGGGGCCAGGGACCTGGCCAAAGCCGCAGCCGAATTGGCGGGACGGACCCGGACCGAAATCGCGCTTTGCCCGCCCTTTCCCTTATTGGCGCCGGTGGCAGCGATCCTCTCTGGCACCGCGGCACAGCTCGGTGCCCAGGACTGCCACGCCCAGGACAAGGGGGCCTATACCGGCGACGTCGCGGCACCTTTGTTGCGCGAGATCGGCTGCCGCTACGTCATTCTCGGCCATTCCGAACGGCGCGCCCAGCACCGCGAAAGCGATCCCGAAGTGCGGGCCAAAGTCGCTGCTGCCTGGCGCGCCGGGCTCGGCGCCATCATCTGCGTCGGCGAGACCGAGTCCGAGCGCGAACTCGGCCGCACCCGCGCCCGGCTGGCGCTGCAGGTGCAGGAATCGCTGCCCGACGGCGCCAACCCCGCCAACACCGTCATCGCCTACGAGCCGGTGTGGGCGATCGGCAGCGGCCGCACGCCGCGACCGGAGGAGGTCAGCGAATTGCATGCCTTTTTGCGTGCGGCTTTGGTGGCACGGATCGGCCCGGAGGCGGACTCCGTCCGCATCCTCTACGGCGGCTCGGTCAAGGCCGACAACGCCCGCGCCTTGATGGGCGTGCCCGAAGTCGACGGCGCGCTGGTGGGCGGCGCCAGCCTGGATGCCAAGGCTTTCTCAGCCATCGCCGAGGCCTGCCGCGAGACTTGATGACCCCGCCTCCGGCGTGCGACTAATCCCTTACAGGGATCCACGGACAGACAGAACTATGGCCGCCGGGACGGGAAAACCGGACAAGACCCCAAAAAGTTCGATCTGGGTGGTCGAAGACGATCCGGCGATGCGGCGCATCCTTGGCATTCGGCTCAAGGACGCGGCCGGACAGGTATCGTTTTTCGAGTCCGGCGAAGCCATGCTCGACGATGTCGACGGTCTCGACGGCCCGGCCTGCCTGGTCCTGGACATTCGCTTGCCCGGCATGAACGGCATCGAGATCCAGGGCGAGTTGGCGCGTCGCGGTTTCATCATGCCGATCGTTTTCATCACCTCCGATGCCGACGTGCCGATGGCGGTGGCGGGCATGCGCGCGGGCGCGTTCGACTTCATCGAAAAGCCGCTCGACTACAATCAACTCAAGAGGCGCATCGGCGAAGCCATCGAGCATCACCGCAAGCAACTGGAGCCCTCCAGCCTGCGGCGACTGACCACCGAAAAACTCGGATCGCTGACGCCGCGCGAGCATCAGGTTTTGCGGCAGTTGGTGGCCGGACATCAGACCAAGACCATCGCCGCCAATCTTGGCATCAGCGTCCGGACGGCCGAATTGCACCGCGCCCGCGTCATGCAAAAGAGCGGCGCCGGGAGCCTTTCGGTCCTAGTACGCATGGCCATAGATGCCGGAATTTCAGCGGATTAAAGCAATAAAATACGTGTCTCTGCGTACGAAAGATACGCAATTATCCCCCCTCATGACATGCGATAAGTTGAATGTAATATTTCGAGGCTATCGGTCTCCGATGTGCCGAGAACGGCGGACCAGACCATAGCGCCCCAGGTTCTGGATCGCTGAAACGGCGGGCCCGGACAGCAATGTCCGGGCCCGTTGCGTTTGGCGGAAGCGCGGCCTATAACCCGGCCGCTCATTCGTCGCGCGCTGGCCGAGGTTCGATCATGCAAACCGTGCTGTTGGTAATTCATGTGCTGCTGGCGGTGGCCTTGATCGGCGTCGTGCTGCTTCAGCGCAGCGAAGGTGGCGCGCTTGGCATTGGCGGTTCCGGCGCCAATTTCATGAGCGGTCGCGGTGCGGCAAACTTGTTGACCCGGGCGACCGCCATCCTGGCGGCCGCGTTCATGGCCACCAGCATCACGCTTGCCATCCTGGCCACCGCCGGGACCAAGCCGAAATCGATCATCGATACCGCGCCCGCCAGGCCGGCCGCCGATTCGCCCGAACGTCCGGCCGAGCCGGCGGTGCCGCTGGCGCGTTGACGCTAGGGAATCCGGGGCTTGGCATAGCCGGCTGTTGACCCGCCGGCTTTTTCTGTAGACTGGGGTTCCATGACGCGGTTCATTTTCGTCACCGGCGGCGTGGTCTCATCCCTCGGCAAGGGCTTGGCATCGGCGGCGATCGGCGCGCTGTTGCAGGCGCGCGGCTTTACCGTGCGGTTGCGCAAGTTCGATCCCTATCTCAACGTCGATCCCGGGACGATGAGCCCCTATCAGCACGGCGAGGTCTACGTCACCGACGACGGCGCCGAGACCGATCTCGACCTCGGCCATTACGAGCGCTTCACCGGCGTGTCGGCACGGCGGGCGGATTCGCTGACCGCCGGCCGGGTCTACCAGACCATCCTCGAACGCGAACGCCGCGGCGACTATCTCGGCCGCACCGTGCAGGTGATTCCGCACGTCACCGACTGCATCAAGGAATTCATCCGCCAGGACACCGAAGGCGTCGACTTCACCCTGGTCGAGATCGGCGGCACTGTCGGCGACATCGAAGGCCTGCCGTTCTTCGAGGCCATCCGCCAGATGCGCCACGAACTCGGGTCCGAGCGCACGCTGTTCGTGCATCTGACGCTGGTGCCGTTCATTGCCGCGGCCGGCGAGCTCAAGACCAAGCCGACCCAGCATTCGGTCAAGGAACTGCGTTCGATCGGCATCCAGCCCGACGTGCTGCTGTGCCGCTGCGATCGCGAGATTCCGCAATCCGAGCGCCGCAAGATCGCGCTGTTCTGCAATCTGCGCGAGGAGCGCGTCATCCAGGCGCGCGACGTCGCCACCATCTACGAGGCGCCGATCCGCTACCACGCCGAGGGACTGGACGACCAGATCCTGGCGGCGCTCGGCATGGCGAGCGCGCCCGATCCCGAGCTCGATCGCTGGCACGAGGTGGTGCGGCGCGTGCTGCAGCCCGAGGGCGCGGTCAAGATCGCCGTGATCGGCAAGTACACCGGCCTCAAGGACGCCTACAAGTCGCTGGCCGAGGCGCTGGCCCATGGCGGCATCGCCAACAACGTGCGGGTCGATCTGGAATGGTTCGATTCCGAGATCTTCGAAAGCCAGGAGGCCAGCACCCATCTCGAGGGCGTCAACGGCATCCTGGTGCCGGGCGGCTTCGGCGAGCGCGGCACCGAAGGCAAGATCGCCGCCGCCGGTTTCGCCCGCCAGCGCCGGGTACCCTATTTCGGCATCTGCTTCGGCATGCAGATGGCGGTGATCGAAGCCGCGCGGCACATGGCCGGCATCGCCGGCGCCAGCTCGACCGAATTCGGTCCCTGCCAGGAGCCGGTGATCGGGCTGATGACCGAATGGCTGCGCGGCAACGAGGTCGAGCGCCGGCGGCTGGGCGACAATCTCGGCGGCACCATGCGGTTGGGCGCCTATGACTGCGACCTGGCCGATGGCAGCCGCGTCGCCGGCGTCTACGGCCAGCGCCGCATTTCCGAGCGCCACCGCCACCGCTACGAGGTCAACATCGGCTATCGCGAACGACTGGAGAGCGCGGGCTTGCGCTTTTCCGGCCTGTCGCCCGACGGCATTCTGCCGGAAATCGTCGAACTGCCGCAGCATCCCTGGTTCGTCGGCGTGCAGTTCCACCCCGAACTCAAGTCGCGGCCGTTCGCGCCGCATCCGCTGTTCGCCAGCTTCGTCAAGGCCGCGGTCGAACAGAGCCGGCTGGTTTGAAGATTGTATCGCGCCACCGCCTGTGCTGTGGTGCCGTCCGCTGGGGCGCGGCGGTCGGAATCGGCTGAGGCATGACGCAAACGGCCAAGAAACTCTTGGTGATGGACGACGACGTCGACTTCGCCGAACTGGTCAGCCGGGTCGGGGCGGAGTTGGGCTACAGCGTCCTGACCTTGACCGAGTCCCGGCGCTTCCAGGCCGAGTTCGCCGCCTTCCGTCCCGATGTGGTGTTTCTCGACATCGTCATGCCCGACATCGACGGCACGCAGCTGGTGCGCTGGCTGTCGCGCGACGCGCCGACCATCCGCCTGATCATCGCCACCGGCTACAATCCCTACTATCTGCACTTGGCGGAAACGCTGGGCCAGGTGGCGGGCCTGGTGCCGGTGGCTCAACTGCGCAAGCCGATCCCGCTGGACGAGTTGCGCGCCGCCCTCAAGGCCGCGCTTTAGCCGACAGATATTCGGTCACGTTCTCGGTCGGTCGGCCGAACAAGTAGCCCTGGCCGTAGGCCACGCCCAGTTCCGCCAGCAGCGATGCCACGTCTTCGTTTTCGACCATTTCGGCGATCACCTGCATGCCGAGATCGCCCGCCAGCGCGGTCATCGCCTTGAGGAAGGGCCGAGTAGAGACCGAGGCCAGGGCGTCGCGGACATAGGAGCCGTCGATCTTGGCGAAGTCGACTTGCAGCGCCCGCAAGTATTGGAATGCCGCGGCACCGGCGCCGAGATCGTCGAGGCAGACCGGATAGCCCGCGCGCCGCAGGCCCTGCACCACGTTGTTGGCCGCCGCCAAGTCGCGGATCTCGGCGCTTTCGGTGACCTCGAACAGGACGCGGCCCTTGGCGGCATGGCGCACCCGCAGCAGCCGGTGCAGCGCATCGACGAAGCTGGGCGAGGACAGCGACCGGCCCGACAGGTTGATGGCGATCGCCGCCTTGGTCGCGGTCGCCTCGCGGCCTTCGAGCCAGGCCAAAGCGCGTTTGCAGATCGCCATGTCGATGTCGAGGATCAGGCCGACATCCTCGGCGAACCCGATCAGATCGGCCGGCGAACCGGCTGCCTCGCCCTCGCCGAAGCGCACCAGGGTCTCGAAATGGTGCACCTTGCGCGAGGCCAGGTCGACGATCGGCTGGAAGGCCAGCTTGAACCAGCCTTTGGCCACCACCTCGCGCACTCGCCGCATGCGATCCACGGTTTCGCTCAGGCGCTCGCGATAGCCCTTGGCCAGCGCCTCGATGGTGACGTCCTCGCCCTCGATGGCGAAGCGGTTGATGGCATAGACCACCGCCTGGCCGAGATCGTGCGGATCGACCCCGCTCTGGGCCAGTTCGAAGGTGGCCGACTTGATGATCGCCATCTTGTCCGCCGGCAGCACGTCGCGCGCGATCTCGCGCAGCCGCCGTTCGATCGCGGCGCTATCGATGCCTTCGGCGTGCAGCACGCCGTAGCGTCCCTCGTCCAGGCGCGCCGCCATGTCGCCATCGAACGACACCGAGCGCAGATAGGCGCCGACCGAACTGACCAGGTTCTCGGCCGTGTCGGGCGGCAGGTTGGCGGGATTGGGCAGTTCGAGCAGGGTCAGCTTGCCCTTCTCGCCATCGCCGCCGGGCTGGGTGGCGCGCTGTCCGGCCAGTGCCGCAAGGCCGTCGGCCGCCAACAGCCCGCTGGCCTCGTCGCGCTTGCCGGCGTGGGTCGGCGCGTGACGCAGCACCGTGAAGGCCAGGAAGAAATTGTCGGCAAGGTCGACCAGCCGATAGCCGCCCAACTTGGCCGCGCTTTCGCGGCCGTCGGGCGCGATCAGGCGCACCACCACCGGTTCGACCCGCTGCGCGAAGCCTTCGCGCATGCGGTGCAGGAATTCCTTGACCATCGCCCGATCGCCCTTGGCCAGCAGATCGTAGAGCGAGCGCCCCGGCAAATCGCCGTCCTCCAATCCCACCAGGGCGCGGGTCGATCCGGCGGCGAAGCGGGTCAGACCGTCGCCCGACACCTCGACCAGCATGTCGGCGGCGGCGAAGGCGAAGGCCAGGAAGCGATTGCGCTCCTCGCGCAGCTTGGCCGTGGCGTTGGCGGGCGGTGCAGGCGCGCTCATCCGCCGGCCAGGAAATCCGCCACCAAGGAAATCTGTCCCGAGACGTTCAGCGCCGGCGCGTGGCCGCAGCCGGCAATGGTCTCGAGCCGGCAGCGCGGACCGCGCCGCGTCATCTCGCGCGCCACGGCCTCGGTCAGCAGGTCAGAACTCTCGCCGCGCAACACCAAGGTCGGACAGGCGATCTGGTCGTAGGCCGGCCACAGCTCGTAGTCGCGCGGGTGCAGGACGAATTGGCGCACCATGCGCGGATCGTAGTGCACGGTCAGGCGCCCGTCCTCGGTCCGCCGCACGCTGGTCTCGGCCATGCGCCGCCATTGCGCATCGCTCAGCGCGCCATAGGGCGCGTAGATGGTTCGCAGGAAACGCTCGAACTCGGTCATGCTGGCGAAGGCCGGCGGGTTTCCGGCATAGGCCTTGATGCGCTCGACCGCCGGCGGATTCAACGCCGGGCCGATGTCGTTCAGCACCAGCCGGCCGATGCGGGTCTTGAGCGCGCCGCCGGCGACCGCCATGCCGATCGCGCCCCCCATCGAGGTGCCGACCCAGTGAAACCGCGCCAGGCCCAGCTCGTCGACCAACGCCGACGCCAGCGCGGCATAATGCGCCAGGCTGTATTGGCTGTCGGGATCGGCGGCCCATTGCGACATGCCGCGGCCAAGCGTGTCCGGGCAATAGATGCGGTAGCGTCCGGACAGCGCCTCGGCCAAGTCGTCGAAATCGCGCCCGGTGCGTGCCAGCCCGTGCCACATCACCACCGGCTCGGCGCCCGCCGCGCCCCATTGGGTGACGTGAATCTCGTGGTCGAGCAAGGTCAGGTAGGTCGAAACCGGTCGGCTCATCGCTCGACTCCGCGCAGGCGGCCGACGATGCCGCTAGGGAAGAAATAGACCGATAGCACGAAAAGCACGCCCAGCCACAGCAACCAGCGGTCGGGGTGCAGAAGCTCGGGCAATAGCGGCACGCCCTGGGTCGCCGCCGCCGCTTGCTTCATCAGATCCTGCAGATAGTTCTGGGCCAGGATGAACAAGGTGGCTCCCAAGATCGCGCCGTAGAGCGAACCCATGCCGCCGATCACCACCATCAGCAGGATGTCGACCATGATCGAAAAGCTGAGCGTGGTGGCGGGCCCGTTGTAGCGCAGCCACAGCGCCATCATCGCCCCGGCCAGGGTGGCGATCAGCGCCGAAAGGACGCTGGCCGAGGTGCGGTAGACCACGGTGCGATAGCCCAAAGCCTCGGCGCGGAAGTCGTTCTCGCGGATCGCCTGCAGCACGCGTCCGAAAGGCGCATTGACCATGCGCAGCATGACCAGGAACAGCGATGCCGAAACCAGGAAAACGCCCCAATAGAGCAGCGTGCGGCCGGTGATCATGACGCCGAGGATCGGTTCTTCGCTCAAGCGGAATCCGGGCGTAAGCACCGCGGGGATGCGGAAAGTCAGGCCGTCCTCGCCGCCGGTCAGCCAGGACAGCTGCGAGGCCAGGATCTGGAACGCGCTGGCCACCGCCAGCGTCACCATGGCGAAGAAGATCGCCCGCACCCGCAGGCTGAACAGCCCGATCGCCAGCGCCAGCGCCGCCGACAGCGACAGCGCCGCGATCAGGCCGATCGCCAGCGCATCCCAACCCGTTCCCAACCGCACGCTGGCGATCGCCACGCCATAGGCGCCGATGCCGAAGAACATGGTGTGGGCAAAGGAGACGATGCCGGTATAGCCCAACAGCAGGTCGTAGCTGGCGACCAGCACAATGAACACGCAGATCCGCGCCGCCACATCGAGATTGCGCTGCCCCGGAAACAGGATCGGCGCCAAGGCCAAGGCCAGCACCACCGCCAGCACCAGGAAGCTCAGCACCCGCCCGCGCGGCAGATCGCCTGACAGCAGCCGATCGATCATTGCCGGATCACCGGATAGAGGCCCTGCGGCCGCCACATCAGCACCACCACCATCAACAGGATGTTCGAGGCCAGCGCCAGTTTGGGGGCCAGAAAACCGGTGTAGTTCGCGACCAAGCCGACCAGCACCGCGCCCAGGAAGCAGCCGCCGACCGATCCCAGCCCGCCGACGATGATGACGATGAAGATCAGCACCATCACTTCCATGCCCATGCCGGCGGTGATGATCTCCTGGTAGAGCCCCCACATCACCCCGCCCATTCCGGCCAGCGCCGATCCGGCGACGAACACCACCACGAACAGCATGCGGATCGGATAGCCCAGCGCCTCGACCATCGCCCCGTTCTCGACCCCGGCACGGACCAGCAGCCCGAACTTGGTCCGATTCAACAACGCGTGCAGACCGGCGAACACCGCCACCCCCAGCACGCAGGCCAGCAGGCGGTATTTCTCGAACACCAGATCGCCCGCCCCGACCGAGCCCTTGAACGCGGTCGGTCGCGGCAGCGGAATCTGATCCGGCCCCCACAGCACATGGATCATCTGCTCGACGACGATGATGCCGCCGATGGTAACCAGGATCTGCTTGAGGTGGTTGTCGTAGACCGGGCGGATGATGATGCGCTCGAACGCCCAGCCCAGCGCGCCGGTCACCAGCACGGCAACGATCAGCGCCGGACCGACCGCGACCAGATTCAGGGCCAGTGCGTCGGGCGCGGTCCAGCCGGTCATCCGGGTCAGCACGCTGGCGGCCAGGAACGCGCCCAGCGAGACGAAGGCACCGTGGCCGAAATTGATCACCCCCATCAGCCCGAACACCAGCGTCAATCCCGACGCCATGATGAAGATCATCATGCCCATGGCGAAGCCGGCCACGGTCAGGATCAGCCACGTGCTGGGTGCGATCCAGACCAGCGGCACCAGCATCGCCGCCGCCAGCACGGCCGGCGGCCAGGGATCGAACGGCATGGTGCGCGCGGCGGAAAGATCGCTCATTGATGCGCGTCCAGGCTGAGACCCAAGAGCCGCCGCTGCAGGCCGGCGTCTTCGGCCAGCTCGGCCATGCGCCCGGCATGGGTGATGCGACCGGTATCCATCACGAACACGCCGTCGCCGACCGACCTCGCGACGTGGAAATTCTGTTCGACCAGCAGGATGGTGCTGCCGGCGCGCTTCAACTCGCGGAACGCCTCGATCAGCGCGCCGACGATCGCCGGCGCCAGCCCCTTGGTCGGCTCGTCGATCAGGATCAGTCGCCGCGGCTCGATCACCGCCCGGCCGATCGCCAGCATCTGCTTCTGCCCGCCGGACAGGAACCCGGCGCGCAATTGCCAGAACTTCTCCAGCGGCGGAAACAGGCCGAACAGCCATTTCAGGCGGCGATCGTCGATCTCGCGCTCGCGCGCCGCCAGCACCAGATTCTCGCGCACCGTCAGCCCGGCGAAAATGCCCATGTCCTCGGGGACGTAGGCAATGCCCAGCCGCGCGATTTCGGGTGTGCGCAGGGGGATGAGGTCGCGGGACTGAAAGCGCACCGCCCCGGCCGAGGCACGGTGCAGGCCGATGATGGTCTTGAGCGTGGTCGTCTTGCCGGCGCCGTTGCGACCCAGCAGCATGGTCAATTCGCCCTCGGGCGCGATCAAATCGACGCCCTCGAGGATGTGATAACGGCCGATATGGGTATGCACCCCGGCCAGGGACAGAAGTTCAGCCATCGCTTGCCGCCACGCCGAGATAGGCCTCTTGCACGACCTTGGAAGCGATCACCGCCGCCGGTTCGCCGTCGGCCACCAGCCTTCCGTTGTGCAGCACGACGATGCGGTCCGCCAGCGAGCGCACCACGTCCATCTTGTGCTCGACCAGAAGGATGGTCTTGTCGCCCTCGGCCTTGATGCGGCGGATCAGGTCGAGGATCACCGGCACCTCGTCGACGCTCATGCCGGCGGTGGGTTCGTCGAACATGAAGATGCGCGGCTCCAGCGCCAGCATGATGGCGACTTCGAGCTTGCGCTGATCGCCATGCGGCAGCGTCGCCGCCAGCGCCTCGCGCCGCCCGGCCAGCGCCACGCGTTCGAGGCAGGCCATCGCCTTGTCGGCCAGGTCGGTCAAACGATCCGCGCGCCGGAACAGGGACAGCCCCGCCCCGGCGCGGGCCTGCGCCGCCAAGCGCACGTTCTCGAACACGCTGAGATTGGGAAACAGGTTGGTGAGCTGAAAGGCGCGGCCGACGCCAAGCCGGGCGCGGCGCGGTGCCGGCAAGCGGGTGATGTCCTCGCCCGCCAGCAGCACCTGGCCCGCGGTCGCCGGCAATTGGCCCGAAATCAAGTTGAAATACGTCGTCTTGCCGGCGCCGTTGGGACCGACGATGGCGGTCAACGTGCCGCGCGAAAAGGCGCAACTGACGCCGTCAACCGCGGCGTGACCGCCGAAGCGGATGGTCAGGTCGCGGGATTCGAGGATCGGCGCGTCGGTCATGGCGACGCCCGCTCCTCCCCGCCCCAACCGGGACGAGGAGGATGCGGCCGCAACTCGGCGATCAGCGCTTGTTGCGGATCGGGATGTTCATGTCCTCGATCTTGAGTTCGCGCACCAGCTCGGGCACCGCCCAGGCCACCGCCGGATCGACCTTGACCTTGAAGTGGTACATCGACTGCAGCGCCTGATGATCGTCCTTGCGGAACACCATGCGGCCCTTGGGCGAGGCGAACTCCAGCCCCTCCATCGCCGCGATCAGCTTCTCGGTGTCGGTCGAGCCGGCCTTCTTCAGCGCCTCGACGATGGCGATGCCGGCCGACATGCCGCCGGCGGTGAAGAAGTCGGGCGGCTCGTTGTTGAAGCGCTTCTTGTGCTCGAACACCAGCCAGTCGTTGACCGCGTTTCGCGGCAGTTCGTAATAGTAGTAGGTGGCGCCCTCCATCCCCGGGAAATCCTTGTAGGCCGCCAGCGCCGGCAGGATGTTGCCGCCGGTGGCGATCTCGATGCCGAGGCGGCCGGGATTGAGGTCCTTGAGCTTGCCCAGCGGGTTGGTGCCGCCGGCCCAGATCACCCAGATCACCTTGCGGCCGGGCTTGTCCTTGAGCGCGTCGAACAGCCGCTGCGCCGGCGCGGTGAAGTCGGTGGTGTTGATCGGCGCGTATTCCTCGAACGCCAGGTTGGCGCCGGTGCCCTTGAGCGCGTCCTTGAACGCGGCGACGCCGTCGCGGCCGAAGGCATAGTCCTGCGCCAGGGTGGCGATGTTGACCCCGGCCTTGCCCAGCGCCACCGCATTCGAAATCGCGTCCTGCGAGGAGTTGCGGCCGGTGCGGAAGACGTAGCGGTTCCACTTGTCGCCGGTGATCGAATCCGCCACCGCCGGCTCGACCAGCAGAATGCGCTTGAACTCCTCGGCCACCGGCAGCATCGCCAGCGCCACGTTCGAACCGGTCGGCCCGACCGCGATATGCGCGCCGTTGTCGCCATAGGCCTCGGCCAACAGCGACTTGCCCAGTTCGGGCTTCAGCTGGTCGTCCTTTTCGATCACTTCGAGCTTGCGGCCAAGCACGGTCATCTTGCCTTGGGTGGCATATTCGAGCCCCATCATCAGTCCGCGCTGAGTCTGCTTGGCATAGGCCTCGAACGCACCGGTCTTGCCGTAGATGTGGGCGATCTTGATCGGTTGTTGGGCCGCGGCCGGCAATGCCAGCGCCGAGGCCAGGGCCAACGCCCCCAGGGCGCGGCGGCCGATAGTCGAAAATGCCATGATACGTGACTCCTCTTCTTGGCCCCCACCCCTGGGCGGGATGCTAGCCGAGGCCCCCGCCCCCCTCAAGCGATTAGACCGGCGGAGAAGGGAATTTCACGTAGTCCTCGCGCTTCACCTGATCGGCCAGGGCGATCTCCCAGCGCAGATAATCGCGCATGGCTTCTTCGATCTGCGCCTGGCGATCATAGGGGCGGTAATAAACGTCGTCGTCGCGCACGCCGCCAGGCCCATCGCCGGATTCGAGCGCGCGACCCGCAGCCTTCCAACCCGCCGTGCCCTCCGCCAAAGCCAGCACCGGACGATCGGTCAGCGCCTGGACCTCGGGAACCGCAAGGCGCGCGATGACCCCATCGGGCGAGGTCAGCACGATGCGCTGCGCCAAGCTCATGCCCGCGATCGCCGCGGCGAGATCGGGGCGCTGGGCGAAGCGCGCCCCCGGCACATGGCCCTTGCGGTACTGGATGCTGGTGGCGAGATCGAGGATCGCCACGTCCTTGGACGCGCCCAATTCGGTCGGCGCAATCGTCGGCACGTCCTTAAGACCGAGCACGGCTTGGATTTCGGGCCCGGTCTCGCTGGCTTCGGCCATCGCCGCAGGATCGAGCGTCACCACTTCCGGCCATCCCAACTGGATCAGCCAATGCGCGGTCATGGTGGCGCGCACGCCGTCGTCGTCCGCCAGCACCAGGCGCGCATTGCGCGTCGCGGCATAAGTGTCGGTAGCCTGGACCAACTGCCCGCCCGGCGCCGAACGGAATCCGGACAGATGGCGGCCGGCATATTCCTCGGGCGAGCGGACATCGAAGCAATAGGTGGTGCGAGCCGGTTCGGCGCGCAGGCGTTCGAGTTCGCCGCGGCCGATGCAGCGGATGCCGAAGCGCCGCGCGATTCCGGCGGCCGCCGCCTTGGCTTTGGCCAGGGCCTCGGCACCCGGCGGCGGCACCATCCTGGTCTTGCCGCCTTCGAGCGCAAACCCGGCCAGATGCCAGCCCATGGTGCCGTTGCGCAGCGCCACCACCTTGTTGGGCAGGCCGGCATTGATCAGAGATTGCGCGCCGATGATCGAGCGCGTGCGCCCGGCGCAATTCACCACCACCAGCGTCTCGGGCCGCTTGACCAGTTCGTGGATACGGTAAACCAGTTCGGCTCCCGGGCAGTTCCAGCCGCCGGGCAGGCTCATGGCCTTGAACTCGCCCTCGGGCCGGCTGTCCAGCACCACCATGTCGGTGCCGGCCTCCATCAGCCGCTTGAGCTCGGTCGCGTCGATCGCCGGCGTGCCGTCGCGATGTTCGACCACCTCGCCAAAGGCCTTGGAGGGCACGAACACGCCCGAAAAAAGCTGGTGCCCGGCCGCCTTCCAGGCGCCGATGCCGCCGGCCAGCACGGCGATGCGGCCGTAGCCGAAGCCGCGCAGCCGCGTCAAGGCGCGCCGGGCCAGGTTCTCGTCATCGTCGACCAGGACGATGCGGGCATCGCGCCGCGGCACCAGGGCATCGATGCGAGTTTCCAGCTTCGACAGCGGCAGCGAGGCCGCGGTCAGCAGATGGCCCCGGGCGAAGGCGCCTTCCTCGCGCACGTCGAGCAGCGCCAGCTCCTGGCCGTCGCCCAGTATGGCGCGCAATTCGGCCGCGTCGACCAGCGGCGCGTCGATTGCGGGCGTGACGGCAGCAGCAGGCGCGCGGGCGCCGGATGGAGTCATGGCGGTTCGGGTCCGATGTCGTGGTCGTGGAATAGATCGGCACCATTAATCAAGACTGCAGCACCAAGTGCAATACAAGAATCAACGCTTGGCGGCGCGCTTGCGGTTCTTGCTTCTGGCTGGCTTGCGCTTGACGGAGCGCGCATAGGCCAAGCCGCGCGCGACCCATGCCTTCAGTTCGCCGGCGTCGTCGATCAGCGCCGGCGGCAATGCCAGATACTCGCGCATGACGCGGCCGGGCAAGGGCTCGAACGGTCGCGCATCATGCGCCTTCGCCAACGCCCTTCGGTCGCCATCGCTCAATCGCAGGATGAAACTTTCTTGGTGGAGGCCCGTGAACATGGCGTCGTTCACGAACGCGACCGGATAGCCGAACATCGAGCGCCGAACGACTCCCGGCGCCTTGGGCAGCACGGCGTCGAACCGCGCAATCAGCGTCGGCGGCGATTTTCGCCAGGCCATCGCCGCCTCCCTCAGCCGTACCGGAATTTCGGCGTCCAGCCGGCCGCACCGCCCTTGAGCATGTCGAAGAAATGCCAGACCGCACAGAAATCGTCGCCCGGCCCGGAATTGACCGCGGCGATGCGCTGGATCTGCCGGCCCTGCTTGCGGAAGGACGATATGCCGGGCAGGCAGCGCCCAGAGTCGCCGAGGAAGCCCATATCGGCGGCGAAGCTTGATCCGGCATGGCTGGCCATCGGAAAGCGCCAGCCGCGCGACTTGGCGAACTGGGCCTGCCGCTTGGGCGGATCGGGGCTGGTGACGACGAAGGCCGCACGGTCCGAAAGATGGGGGTAAAGCCCGTTGTAGCCGTCGGCCCACATCGTGCAGTAGGCGCAGCCCGTGCCCATGTTGTGGATCACGATCAGATCGCGCTTTTCGCCGAACAGCTGCGACAGCCGGGTCTCGCCCTTCGGCGTCGCCAAGACGTAATCCTGGACGATCTGTGGCCGGGAGGCCGAGATGGCCGACCTCAGGCCAACGCGGGCCTGATCGATCTTGCCGCGCAGCCGCGCGATGCGCCGCTTGGAGTCTTTCCCGCTCATGGCTGGCTTCTCTCCTCATTAGGTCTGCATGGCACCGGCCGCTATGCGACCGCACCGCTGAGCATTTAATTAACACATTGGTTAAATGTCAATCGCTGGTTCTCCCGATGCGGAGTGCCGCGACCATGCCGTCCCGTGTGTCCGAGACCGTCCGCAGTCGGCTGGCGCGCCCGGCAGGATTCGAACCTGCGACCCCGGACTTAGAAGGTCCGTGCTCTATCCAACTGAGCTACGGGCGCGAAAGGCCGGATCGGACCCGATCATCTGATGCGGTGATAGGCGAAATTGTCGGCGTAAGCGCGAAGCTTGAGGGCGCGGGCGTGCGGCTCGGCGACGCTGTAGGCCAGCCCGTTGCGGGTGGCGAAGGCGATGGCGGCATCGCGGCTCTCGAAGGCGATTCGCACCTGGCCGTTGGTGTCGGCCGAGCCGGTCCAGCCCATTAGCGGATCCAGCACCTTGGGCGCGCCTGGGGCGAATTCCAGCACCCAGGCCTTGGCGTTGCCCTTGCCCGATTGCATGGCGGTCTTGGCCGGCTGGAAGATGCGGACTTGAGACATGACGGTTGGCGGGCTCCTCGGCTGGTTCTGGTCGGGGCGACTGGATTCGAACCAGCGGCCTGCTGCTCCCAAAGCAGCCGCTCTACCAGGCTGAGCTACGCCCCGGGCGCCGGCTTGATAGCACGCCGGCGGCGATCAGGAAACCGGCGGCACCAAAGGCCGTGGCCGCACCCGCGCCCACAACCCGGTCATGGTCATGACCACGCGCTTGCCGACCGTCAGCTTTCCGGCCAGGAAAATGGTCGAGGCCGAGAGGCGCTCGACCCAGGCGCGGCCCTCGACCCAATCGCCGATCGCCGCCGGGGCCACGAAATCGCAAGTCATGCGCAGGGTGACGCTGGCGCCTTGGTCCAGCTCCTGCTCCTCGCGGCTGGCCATCACGCCGGCCCGCGACAGCACGTTGTCGGCAAAGCTCATCAGCATGCCGCCATGCGCCAAGCCCATGCGGTTGGCATGCTTGGGCTGGACGCGGAAAGCGCGCAGGGTGATTTCGCCCTCGCGACGCTGATAGCTGGGCCCGATCAGATCGGCGAAGGCCGAGACATGCGAGACCTTTTCCCAGCCTTCGGGCGGCGGCAGCTCGGCGGCGGCGTCGTTCACGGCAGATTTCCGAACAGGCGGTGGCGCACCAGATCGCCCGGCGCGATACCCAGGCGATCGGCCGCACCGCCGTTGATCTCCAGCACCGCCGCCACCGCCCCGTCCGAGGCGATGGTGGCCTCGGAATGCGGCACGGCGCGCTTGTGGATGTTGCGGATGCGGCCGTCGGACAGGATGAACAGCATGTCGAGCGGGATCAGGGTATTGCGCATCCACATCGCCACGTGCTGCCCCGGGCGGAAATCGAACAGCATGCCGTGATCGGGCGCCATCCGCTCGCGGAACATCAGGCCGCGGGATTTCTGCTCGGGCGTGGCGGCGAACTCGACTTGAAAAGCGTGCTTGGCCGAGCCGGTTTCGATCACCAAGGGCTCGCGCGCCTGACCCCAAGCCAGGCTCGCGGCCAGCCATGCCAAAAGAAACGCCGCGGCGCGCATGGCCGGCTGTCTACAGGCAAAGCCGCGATCTTGGCAAGATCAGACCGAACCGATTTTCAGTCGCAATCGCGCCGCGGTTTGATCTGAATCAAACCGCGACAGCGCCCTTCTCCGCCAAATCGAGCCCTCGGCCCTTGAGGGGGAGTCGCCGCCATGGACCATGCTTGGTTTCTCTATCTGGCACTGTCCGCCTTTTCCGCCTTCGCCGTCGCCGTGATCTATTGCGAGCGGACCTGGAAGCGCTAAACCGCGATCGGTTCATAGCGAATCACGGCCGCGATTCCCTATGAACCGCGGATCGCGGTCCAGAGCGGCATACGAGGGCATGATCCGCGATCTGTCTTGAACTCTATGGTTCAAGACAGATCGATCATGCCCTGAGCCGATTTGAGCGGCTTTCCGTGACTTGACCAAATTCCCGGCGAGGCAGAGACTCGCCGGGATGCGTCGGCTTGCGATTCTGGCGTTGGCGATCGGCCTGGTTTCGGCCACGATGGCGGCCGAGCGCGAGCCGGTCGATCTCGAATTGGTGCTGGCGATCGACGTGTCCGGTTCGATCGACATGGAAGAAGCGCGGCTGCAGCGGCAGGGCTATGCCGACGCCATGCGCCATCCCGACGTGATCTCGGCCATCCGCGGTGGCGAGTACCAGAAGATCGCGGTCAGCTATTTCGAATGGGCCGACGACTACCACAAGTACCAAGTGCTGGAATGGGTGGCGGTCGGCGATCGCGCCAGCGCCGAGCTCTGGGCCGCGGCCTTGCTTGACGCCCCGACGCGACCTGGGCGGCGGACCTCGATTTCGGGCGCGATCGACTACGCCATGCCGCTTTACGACCGCAATCCCTTCGTCGGCCGGCGCAAGGTGCTGGACATCTCGGGCGATGGACCCAACAACTCGGGACGCATCGTCACCTTGGCGCGCGACGCGGCCTTGGCCAAGGGCATCACCATCAACGGCCTACCGATCATCAACGATCGGCTCAACCCGGGCGGTTTCCCGGTGATGAAGGATCTCGATGTCTATTTCGAGGGCTGCGTCATCGGCGGGCCCGGCGCCTTCGTAGTGGTGGCCGAGAACTTCGCCGCCTTCGGCCAGGCGGTGCGCAAGAAGCTGATTCTGGAGATCGCCAACCGCCAGCCCAGCCCCTGGGATCGACCGGCGCGGTTCAGGCGGGCGAGTTACGCCGGCGGCTGCGACATCGGCGAGCGCCAGAGCCGCGATTTCTGGCAGCGCCGGTGGGGCCCAAACTGATCCTGACCAGGGTCGCGGCGGTTTTGGCGATCGGCCTGGGCACGGGTTTGGCCGCCGCGCAAGATATGGTTCCCGTCACCGCCGTCGGCGGCCAAGTCATCGCCGGCTATGTCTTTCGCCCCGCGGGCACCGGGCCGTTTCCGGCCGTTGTCGGCATGCACGGCTGCAGCGGCCTGACGCGCGATGACGGCATGCGTCTGTCGTTTCGGGTCTGGGCCGAGCTGCTTGCCGCCAATGGCTATGTCGTGCTGATGCTCGACAGTTTCCGGCCGCGCGGCTTTTTGGGCGAATGCGATCCCCGCAACGCCAGGATCTCGCGCGATCTGGTGCGGCCCCGCGACGCCTATGGCGGCCTGCTCTGGCTGCAGGGCCGGTCCTGGGTCAAGCCGGACCGCATCGCCTTGATCGGCTGGTCGCATGGCGGCGGCTCGGCGCTCTACGCCCTCGGCGGCGGCAGCCCGGTCGACGCCGCCGATCTGCCGCGCGGCGGCTTCGCCGCGGCGGTGTTGTTCTATCCAAGCCCCTGCAACCAAGCCAGCCATGGCAGCCGCTATCGGCCGGCGGTTCCGCTGCTGGTGTTGCTGGGCGCCAACGACATGTCGGTTCCTTCCTCGCCCTGCGAATCCCTGGTCGATCGGATCAGGGCCAATGGCGGCAGGGCCGAGGCCGTGACCTATCAGCAGGCAAGGCACGGTTTCGACATGACCGCGGCCGAACCGGCGGAAGGCGAAGATCGGCCGGCTCGCGGCACCGCGCCGCGCGCTGCGATCCACCAGCCCTCGCGCGCCGATGCCCAGGCCAGGGTCTTGGCCTTTCTGGCGCGCACCTTGGCCGATCGCTAGGACCATGAACGATCTGCGCAAGCTGGCCATGGGCCTTTGCATGCTGGCGGCACTCCCTGCCCTGCCCGCCGCGGCGCAGCTCAAAGTCGCCTTCCCTTCGATCGGCGGTCCTGAGATCGACGGCTATGTCTACCGGCCCGAGGGCGCCGGTCCGTTTCCGGCCGTGGTCGGCATGCACGGCTGCAGCGGCATGTGGAATCGCGAGGGTCGGGTCAGCGCCCTGTTGCGGCTCTGGGTCAGGGTGCTGACGGCCGAAGGTTATGTCGTGCTGCTGGTCGACGGTTTCACCCCGCGCGGCGTGGTCAGCGATTGCAATGTCGGCAGCGCCAAGGTGACGCCCGCCCTGGTCCGGCCGCGCGATGCCCATGGCGGCCTGCGCTGGCTACAAGAGCAGCCATACGTCAGGGGCGACCGTGTCGCCATCATGGGCTGGTCCCATGGCGGCGGGACGGTTCTGTATGCGGCGGGGCCCGGCAATCCGGTCGCGGTCAGCGACCTTCCCAAGGGCGGATTCCGCGCTGCCGTCTCGCTCTACCCGGGCAGTTGCTACATTCGCAGACACGGCAATTGGTATCTGCCGACCATGCCGTTATTGACCTTGTTGGGCGCGGCCGACAATTGGACCCCGCTCGGGCCCTGTGTCGAGTTGATGGAGCGCATTAAGTCCCGCGGCGGGCGGCTGGATTACGTGGTCTATCCGGACGCCCATCACGGTTTCGATGGACCGTCGAACGAAGTCGTGCCTTTGATCGGCTTGGTCGGAGCCGATCGCATCAATCCGCCGCTGGTCGGCGGCAATCCGGTTGCGCGCGCCGATACCCAACTGCGGGTGAAGGCTTTCTTGGCCGAAAACCTGCGCGGCGATTAGGGCATGATCGATCCGTCTTGAACCATGTTGTTCAAGACGGATCGCGGATCATGCCCTCGCATCCCGCTCCGGACCGCGATTCACGGTTTGCATGGAATAGCGTCTGCGATTCCATGCAAACCGATCGCGGTCTAGGGTTTGTCGGTACCCCGCCAGACCTGAAGCGCAAACAACACCATGCCGGCGATGGTCAAAATCGAGCCGACCGCCGCCAGCGGATCGCCCGCGGTAGGCTGCCCGGTATGGATCAAGGCGACCCCCGGGGCCATGATGACGACCCCGGCATTGACCAGCCAGAAGTGGACTTGCGGCAGGATGCCTTCCGCCGCCTTGGGAACCAGCCGAAACACCACCCCGTAAATCGTCATCGAGACCCATCCCAGCAGCAAGAGATGAGCATGTGCCGGATGGGTGTCATAGGCCTTGGTGACTCCCATGAAGAGCCCCCATAACATGCCAATCAAGGCATAGACCACGGCCGCCCGGAAGTAGCGATTGGAGAGCTGGATAGCCATTCCCATCTCCTGAAATCAAAAGGGCCGCACACGAAAAAATGCGGCCCCACAGATAGTTACATCAAAATCTTGACGTAACGTTTTGGTCGAGCGCCGAGATTAGGCGCGGACATCCACATTGCGCCCACGGCCTTCGCCGGCCTCGGCCTCGCGCGGCCGTTCCGCCGCTGCGGCGGCCTGTTCGGCGGTATTCTTGGCGTCGTCGAACAGCTTGAGGACCGACTCGGTCTGCTTCTTTTCGCTGTTGAACACTGCCTTGGTCACGGTCGGGCCGAGCGCGTTGTTCACATTGGGGCTGTCCATCGGATTCTCCGGAAGACGAGGGTTGCTTCGGCTACTTGTAGAGGGTCGCCTTGGCCCCTACAAGGTCTAAGTTTCGAGGAGACCGCCATGGGACGACTGGAAGGCAAAGTCTGCATCATCACCGGCGCGACCTCCGGCATCGGCCGGCGTACTGCCGAGCTCTTCGCTCGCCAGGGCGCGCTGGTTACTCTGGCCGGGCGGCGCGAGGATATGGGGCGCGAGGCGGCGGCCGGCTGCGGCGCCAAGGCCGAGTTTCGCCGCTGCGATGTCCGCGAGGAATCCCAATTCAAGGCCTTGGTCGACCATGTCGTCGACCGCCATGGCCGGCTCGACTGCCTGTTCAACAATGCCGGCGGCCCGGCTCCGGTCGGCGGCATCGAGACCATCCCTATCGCCGAGGCCGATGCGGCCTTGGCGACACTGTTCCGCAGCGTGGTGATCGGCATGAAGCTGGCGGCGCCGATCATGCTCAAGCAGCGCGCGGGTTCGATCATCAACAACGGCTCGGTCGCCGGTCTGCGCGCCGGGCTATCGACCTCGATGATCTACTCGGCCGCCAAGGCGGCGGTGATCCACCTCACCCGCAGCGTCGCCATGCAGCTGGGCGAAGCCGGCGTGCGGGTCAATTCGATCTCGCCCGGCGGCATCGCCACCGGCATTTTCGGCAAGGCGCTGGGACTCAAATCCGAAGTGGCCGAGGCCAGCGCCGAAGCGGTCAAGCAGGGCCTGGCCAAGATGCAGCCCATCCCGCGCGCGGGCCTGACCGACGACATCGCCCATGCCGCGGTCTTCCTGGCCAGCGACGAATCGAGCTTCATCAACGGCCACGACCTGGTGGTCGACGGCGGCGTCACCGGCGGCCGGATGTGGACGCCGCACCAGGAAGCGGTCAAGGGGATGCGGAAGGCGTTCGGGATCGAGGCCTAGACCGCGATCGGTTCATAGGGAATCACGGCCGCGATTCCCTATGAACCGTGAATCGCGGTCCAGAGCGGGATACGAGGGCATGATCCGCGATCTGTCTTGAACTCTATGGTTCAAGACAGATCGATCATGCCCTAAGCGTCGTCAGCACCATCCCAAGGCTGACCGCGGCCACACCTGCCCATTGCAGCGCATCGGGCCACTCGCCCAGGAACGGAATCGCCAGCAGCGTGGCCAAGGTCGGCACCAAGGGCGTCATGGCGGTGGTGCGGGCGGCGCCGGCGATGCTGACCGAGCGCATGTAGAGCAGCATCGCCAACAGCGCGTGCAACAAGCCGTGATAGGCGCCCTGGGCCAAAAGCGCGGTCCCGGGCAAGGCCCAAAGCTCGGTCCCGCGCCAGGCCAAATAGGGCGGCAACAACACCAGCGAAAGCACCGACACCACCGCTAGACCGCGCAAAGGATCGATCGACCAGCGCCGCAGCAAGGCGGTGTAATAGCCCCACGCCAGGCCGGTGACGAAAAAAATGCAATCCCCGATCCAGACTTGCTCGCCGATCGACGACAGCCCGTGCCAGCCGACCAGTCCCAGGCCGACTACAGCGGCCATTGCCCCCGCGGCTCGGCCCCAGGTGAAGCTTTCGCCCAGCCAAAGCCAGCCCAACAGCGCCCCGCTGACCAGGGTCAGACCTGGATTGATCACCGCGCCATGGGCGGTCGGAGCGAACTGCAACCCGGTCAGAAAAGCGGCCCCATACGGCGAGCCGCTGAGCAAGGTCAGCACCATGGCCCTGCTCCAGCCGATCCCAGCCAAATCCCGCCAACCCCAGCGCCAGATCAGCGGCAAGAAGACGAGGCCAGGCACGGCATAACGCAGGGCCGCCAGATCGGCGCCGATGAAGCCGCCGGCATAGGCATGCCGCGCCATGACGAAATGCCCGGCGAAGATCACGAACGCCGTGGCGGCGCCCAACAACGCCAGGGTTTCGCCGCGGCTAGCGGCGCTTGCGCTTGCGTCCAATGTCGGTTCGCTTGCGCGCCGGTTTGGCCGTGGCGCCTTGCCGAGCCGCGTGCCCCCGCTTGGCCGGCAGGGCAGATGCGACGGCGATGGCGCGACGCGCCCAGGCCTGCAACTCGGCCTCGTCGTCGAACAGCCGTTCGGGCACGCGCCAATAACTGCCGATGGTGATTTGACCCTTGCGCGTGTCGTAACGGAACGGCACGCAGCCTTCGCGGCGATAGTCCGCCTGCCCGGCGGCGTCGGTCTTGAAATAGGTCACGTCGTCCGACACCAGGCCGAACATGCGCCCGCCGGCAAACAGGCCCAGCCCGCCGAACATGCGCCGGGCGCTGGCGCCGAGCGGCGCCAACATGTCGACCAGATAGGTGTGCGATTCGCGCAAGCCGCCGGCTAGCTGCGCCCGCCGCCGCGTTGCGACAGCACGAACGACACCAGTTCGGCGGTCGAACGCAGTTTCATCTTCTCGAGCACGTTGGCGCGATGCACTTCGACCGTGCGCGGGCTGATACCGAACGAAGTCGCGATGTCGCGGGTCGCCCGGCCGGCGACCATCTCGTCCATGATCTCGCGCTCGCGCGGCGTCAGCGTGCCGACCAATTCGTCGAGCTTCGAGCGTTCGCGCCGCCGCTCGCGGTCCTCGGCGTCGCGCTTCAGCGCCCGCTTGACCGCGTCGACCAGGGCCGCGGGGTTGATCGGCTTCTCGATGAAGTCGACCGCCCCGTCCTTGAGCGCCGTGACCGCCGCATCGACCGTGCCGTGGCCCGAGATCATCACCGCCGGCAAAGGATTGCCGCGCCGCCGCAGCTCGCGCTGCAGCTCGATGCCGTTCATGCCCGGCATGCGCAAGTCCAGCACCAAGCAGCCCTGCGTCTCCGGGTCGTGCCGGGCCAGGAAGGCCTCGGCCGACGACATCGGCACGCAATCGAAGCCGTCGGATTGCAGCAGCATCGACAGCGAGTCGACCACCGCCGCGTCGTCATCGACGATATAGACCTTGCCCTTCGCCCCGCTCATGCCTCGTCCCCAAAATCGATCGGTAGAGTAAACTGGAACACGGCGCCGTGACTAGAGTTCTCAGCGAGGGTCAGGCTGCCGCCATGGGCCTCGACGATTGTGCGGCTGATCGACAGCCCAAGCCCCATGCCCTGCGGCTTGCTGGTGTAGAACGGATCGAACAGGCGGCCGACCGCGGTTTCCGCGATGCCCGTCCCCATGTCGGCCACCGTCACCGCGACCGTGTCCTGGTTGATCCGCTTGGCGCCGATTCGGATGGTGGGCGTCGTGTGCTTGGTCTGGTCCATGGCATCCATGGCGTTGCGCACCAGATTGAGAATCACCTGCTCGATCTGGACCTTGAACACGCGGACCGCGGGCAGGGGCAAATCGGGTTCGAACATGAGCGCGATACGGCGATTGCGGGCCTCGATGTCCGCCAGGTCCAGCGCCTCGGCGATCAGCGTATCGAGGTCGACCCGCCGTCGCGCGCTCTCGCCCGCCCGCAGATAGCCGCGCACGGTACGCATCACCTCGCCGGCACGGCGCGCCTGGGCCGCGACTTTGCCCAGGGTGGTAGCGACCGTCTCGCGCGCCTCGGTCGGCAACTCCTTGATCTGACGCTGACAGACGTCGACATAGGAGGCGATCGCCGACAGCGGCTGGCTGACCTCGTGCGCCATCGCCGCGGCCATTTCGCCGACCGTAAGCCGGCGGTTGATCAATTCCATCTCAGCCACTTGCGAGCGCCGTCGCCGCTCGGATTCAAGCCGCTCGGACACCTCGCGCAGGGTCAACACGGTGACGCCGGTGGCGGCGCCGCTGGCCGTGCCGACCGCCACCTCGATCGGGATGGTCGTGCCGTCGCGCTTCAGCCCCATCTGCACGACCTGGGTTTGAGTGCCGTCGACGCTCAATTCCGGCAGCAGGGCGACGATCTGCCGGCCGAATGCTGCGGCGCGAACGTAGCCGAACATGCCGCAGGCGGCGGGGTTGATTTCGACGATGCGTCGGTCGCGATCGAGAATGACCACCCCGTCCTTCGAGGCGTCGAGAATCGCCCGCAGCCACCCCTCGCTGGTGCGAAGGTCACGTTCGACCCGATCGCGCTCGCTGGCGACGCTGCCCAGCAACAGACCGGCCACGCCCATCCCCAGCGTCGCCACCTGATTCAGGATCAAAACGTCCTCGGACTGGGGCTCGAACAGCCCTCCGATCTCGAACGTCAGCATCAAGGCGAACACCGAAACTGTGCTTCCGTTCAAGCCCGAACGCACCGCGATCCATGCGATCGGCAGGAACGCCAGATACAACATCCGTTCGTGCGTGGCGCCAAAAGCGTTGTGGCTGGCCAGGACGATACCCACCAACAGCGCCAATTGAACCGAAATCTCGAGCGCCCTGGCGGCGTCCCGCAGAATTTCCGGTCGTCCTTCGCCGAGCAGCCCGTACTGGGCGCGCAGCAGCAGCGGAGTCACGGTGACCATGCCCGCGACCTTGCCGATCCACAGCGACGAGAACCCGGCCTCGATCGAGGCCCAACCGGGTTGATCCGCGCCATGACCCAAAGCGCTCGTCGCCAACGTCGCCAACGCCAATGACGAAGACGCGATCGCCAGCAGCATCACCAGATCGCGCGGCAGGATCAGCGTCGGATCGAATCGCATGTGCCGCAAAAGAAAAGCCGCCAGCCAGACGCCCAGGAACGACAGCGTCGCCGGCAGCAAGGCATCCTCCCACGCCGCCCCGGGCGCGATCGCATCGGCGGCGACGAACGCAACCACCCCGATCAGAGGCGCCCGCCGCGGCCCGATCAGCAGCCACCACAACAGCACCCCGATCTGCGGGCTCCAGGGCGAAAGATCCTGGCCGTCGATCCGCTGACCCGGCAGGTCAAGGATCCGCACCAGCACCAACAGGGCGACAAAGACGACATCGCCCCGCCACGCCGCAAGCCGATCCAAGGCCGGAAGAGTGCCCAGCGCCAAAGCCATGGTCCAACGATACACCGGCGAGGCGGCGCCGTCTTGACCCGACATTGCGGGCCGCCTATCAGGGGCGCCATGTCCCGCCACGTCTTCAATCCCGAGATTCTCCGGGCTTACGACATTCGCGGCGTCTTCGGTCGCGATCTCGATGCCGCTGACGCCTACGCCCTCGGCCGCGCCTTCGCCGCCCATCGCGGCCCGGGCGCCCGCATCGCCGTCGGCTGGGACGGGCGCGTCAGCACGCCAACCCTGATCGAGCGCCTAGTGCCGGGCCTGATCGACGGCGGCGCGCGCGTCCTCCGCATCGGCCTGGGACCGACGCCGATGCTCTATTTCGCGGTGGCGCGGCTGCGCTGCGATGCCGGCATCATGGTGACGGCCTCCCACAATCCGCCGCAATACAACGGCTTCAAGCTGTGCCTGGCCGACCGGCCGTTCTACGGCCCCGATCTGCAGGAACTCGCCGCGCATGCCGCCAAGGGCGCCTCGCGCATCGCCGGCGGCAGCGCCGACGACGAGCCGATCCTGGCGGAATACGTCGATTTCCTGGCCGATGCGGCGCGCGATTGGCGTGGCCGACCCGAAATCGTTTGGGATGCGGCCAACGGCGCCGCAGCGCCGGTGCTGGAGGCGCTGTTGCCGCGCCTGCCCGGCCGGCACCACCTGATCAACGGCCGGCTCGACGGACTCTTCCCTGGCCACCCGCCCGATCCGACCGTGCCGGCCAATCTGGCTCAGATCAAGGCGGCGATGCGCGCGCACAAGGCCGGCATCGGTTTGGCCTTGGACGGCGATGCCGATCGGGTGGTTGCGGTCGACGCGCAAGAGCGCATGCTGCTGGGCGACGTGGTGACGGCGCTGTTGGCACCGCCAGTGCTGAAGGCCAAGCCCGGCGCGACCGTCGTCACCGACGTCAAGGCCAGCCGAGTGATGATCGCCGAGATCGAGCGCCTCGGCGGCAAGATCGAGTTGTGGCGGACCGGGCATTCCCTGATCAAGGCGCGGATGCGCGAATCCGGCGCGCCGTTCGGCGGCGAGGCCTCGGGCCATGTCTTCTTCGGTCATCTCGGCAATCGCGACGACGGGATCTATGCCGGCTTGCGGCTGGTGGCGGCGGCGACCGAAGCGAACGGAGATTTGGCCGCCCTGGTCGATCGCCTGCCCAAGGCCGAAACCACGCCCGAGATCCGCCTGCATTGCCCGGAGGCGCGGAAATTTGCGCTGGTCGAGGAGGTCAAGGCCAAACTGGCGGCCTCGGGTGCGACGATGGTGACGGTGGACGGAGTCCGCGTCACCACCGCGGACGGCTGGTGGCTGCTGCGCGCCTCCAACACCGGCGCCGAGTTGGTGGCGCGCTGCGAATCCCAGGACCAAGCCGGCCTCGCCCGCCTCAAGACCGCGGTCGAGGCGGCGCTGGCCGGAGTCGGCATGGCGGTCAAGCTGGGTTAGCCTGTTCCTCCCAATCGAGGAGGACCTTCCATGTTGATTGCTCACGATCCGTCGACCGTCTCTAAGCCGGTCAGCCTGTTCGCGCACGCCATCGAAGTGCCGCCGCATGCGCGCTGGCTCTACGTTTCGGGCCAGGTCGGCGTCGGCCTGGACGGCAAGATGCGCGACGGCATCGAGGCGCAATGCGAACAGGCATGGCGCAACCTCTTCGCCATCGTCGAGGCCGCCGGCATGAACAAATCGGACCTGGTGCGGGTCAACAGCTATCTGGTCGATGCCCGCGACGTCGCCGTGTTCCGCACCGTGCGCGATCGGCTGCTGGCGCCGACCCGCGCCGCCTCGACCCTGGTCGTGGTCCGCGCCCTTGCCAGCCCGCAATGGCTGGTCGAGATCGAGGCGGTGGCGGCCAAGGGCTGACCCTGGGCGCACGGCCGTCCGGCGCCCGGCTTGCCATGGACGCTTGACCGTCGGGGCGACGCGCTCTAAGGCACCGCCGGAGGAGCGCGTAGCTCAGTCGGTAGAGCACGTGACTTTTAATCACGGGGTCGCGGGTTCGATCCCCGCCGCGCTCACCAGCCTCGGAGGGTCCGATGAGACAATACCTCCTCCTATTGGTCGTCCTGCTGAGCGCTTGCGCGACGACCGAGACCCAGATCGTCAGCGCGCGCTTTTCCTGGAGCTACGACGCCAGCACGCTGGCGCGCTCGGCGCGGGCCGGGGGCGTCTCGGCGCACGTGATCGGCAATCCGACGACCTTGCCGGCGGAAGAAGCGCGGACAAGGATCGCGGCCTTGGTCCGCTTGCCGTCCTGGGCCCCCACTCAGCCGGTACGGGCCGTCGCCGGCGATCGCCGCGAAGGTTACCGGTTGGTGCTGGGTTTCGACACGCTGACGGGAACTCTCTGCGCTGCCGGCACCTCCGCGGAATCCCGGCCGACGCCTTTTGCCATGAGGCTCAATGCCGCCTTCTGCCTGGGCGATGGCCTGCTGTCGGAGGCGACCGCGGTGGCCAATGGCCGACCCGAGATCGACAGTCCGGGTTTTGCCGAGGCCCCCGATGTCACGTTTTCGAGATTGTGAGCGGCCGCCCCCTTCGCGGCACGCCGGCATGGTAGGATGGAGCCATGACATTCCGATCGCTCCTGTTGGCCTCGCTCGCCGGCACGATCTTGGCCGGGTGCGGCCCACTGGTCCTGGTGACCAACGAGAACGTGCGCGAATACGACCCCAGCTATGTCGTCAGCATGAAAAACCACGGCGGCATGGCGGTGAACGTGATCGGCAATCCGACGACGCTGCCCGACGCCCAAGCGCGCCGCGCCGTGGTGTCGCAACTGTCCGCGCCGCCCCATTCCGGCGAGATGCCGGTGTACGACGCCGGTGATCGCAGCGACAGCTACCGCCTCGTGATCGCCTTCGATCGGGTGAGTTGGGGCCGGGCCGGTTTGTGCGCCAAGGATACCGCCCAGTTCCGGCCCCGCCCGACGGGTCCCAGCATCGTCGTCGATGCCGCGTTCTGCCTGCACGATTCGGTGATTTCCGAAGTCCGGTTGGAGTTCGCGCGCGTCGCGCCCGATCATCCCGATTTTCGCCATGCCATGCGGCGGGTGGTGATGCATCTCTTGCCGCCCAACAAGAGCCCTGATGGCGACTGCCCGGGCGGCTGCGGCACCGGAACGCGGATATAGCGACTCAACTCTCGGCGTAGCGCGGATTGTCGATCGCCAGGCGATCCGCCACCGTCGCCTTGAGATGCGCCATCAGCGCCGCGCGGTCGAGCGGCTCGCGGACGCGGAGTTTCGAAGCCAAGTCGCGATTGAGCGCGGCGTTGCTCCCGCTCCTGCCCAACAGCGCGACCAGTCGGCGGTTTTCCGCCTGCTCCGCCTCGGCACCCGATTGCGCTTCGCGGCCGAGGATCGCGCGCACGGTTTCGGCGACGCGCAACAGATAGGCATCCCGCCCAACGGCAGGCTTGCCCGCCAGCGAGTCCGTGAACGCGCGCAGCGCCTGTTCCAACTCGGCCCTGGTCGGGCGATCCATCACCCAGCTCCGCTTCCGATCAGATTGAGCAAATCGTATTCGGTCTCGCTGACCCGCCGGCCGATCGCCGCCAATTCCAGCGAGCGGCGCGCGCTGCTGAGATGGGTATAGACCTGGATCAGGCAAATCATGCCCCAGCGCAGCGTGCCGAAGACCTCGAAATAGGCCAGCCGCGCGGCATCGACGCCGCCGCCGAAGGCCGCCAACAAGTCCACGCGGCGGCCGACGCCCGCGACCGGCTCGGGGGCGCCGAAGCGCCAGGAACGCACGCACAGCCAGCCCAGATCCTCGGCCGGATCGCCGAGATGGGCCAGTTCCCAATCCAACACGCCGACCAGGCCGAATGGTCCAATCATCAAATTGCCCAGCCGGAAATCGCCATGCACCAGGACCTCGGGCAGCGGCGCCGGCCGATGGTCTTCAAGCCAAGTCATGGCCAGTTCGAATACCGGTCGCGCCTCGCCCAGCCGATCCAATAAATCGCGCCAAGCCGCGATCTGGCTCGGGACATCGAGCCGCGGCAACGGCGGCAAGCGATCCGGAGCCAGCGTCTGTAGACCTGCCAACGCCCTGCCGCACTCGCCGGCAAGCTTCGTCCGCGCCTCTGCCAAGGCCGGATCGCGCAGAATGCGGCGGGGAATGGTCTCGCCTGCCAGGCACTCCATGACGTAGCCATGGGGCACCACCGCCTCTATCCGAGGCACCGGGACACCGACCGCACCGGCAAGCGCGATCAAAAGCCGCTCGGTGTCGCGATCGATCGCTTGGGATTGGAACAGGTCCGGGACATCGGCGGTCTCGGGGTCCCGGCGCAGGATGAGCCTGCGGTCGCCGCAGACGAAGCGCCAAGTCTCGCGGCTGGTGCCGCCCGACAGCCGCTCGAGATCGGAGACCGGCCGGCCCAAGGCTAGGCCGAGTTCGGCTTCAAGCGTCGCGGTCACCGAAATCCCAGCCGCCGCCCTGGGCATAAGCCGCCAGCAGGCGCCGGCCGACGGTCTGGATGTGAACCTCGTCCGGGCCGTCATAGATGCGTGCGAAGCGGGCGTGGCGGTACATGCGCTCCAGCGGCGTGTCGGGCGTGACGCCCATGGCGCCATGGACCTGGATGGCGCGGTCGATGACGTCATGCACCATGCGCGCGCCCACCACCTTGATCAGGCCGATCTCGGCCCGCGCCTCGTCGCCCTGATCGAGCTTGCGGGCGGCGTCCAGGGTCAACAGCCGGCAGGCTTGGATTTCGGCCGCCGAGTCGAACACCATTTTCTGCACCAACTGCTTGTCGGCCAGGCGCGAACCGAATGCCTTGCGCCGGTTGGCGCGCCGGCACATCAGATCGAAGGCGCGCTGCGCCTGGCCGAGCCAGCGCATGCAATGGAAGATGCGCCCGGGGCCAAGCCGCTTTTGCGCGATCTTGAAGCCCTCGCCCCGCCGGCCGATCAGGTAATGCGCCGGCACCCGTACCTCGCGGTATTCGACCTCGCAATGCGCGCCCGCCATGCCCAGGACCGGCGTCTCGCGCAGGATGGTGTAGCCCGGCGTGTCGGTCGGCACGACGATCATGCTGAAAGCCGCGTGCCCGGGCGTCTCGGCCCCCTCGGTGCGGGCGAAGACGGTGGTGAAGGCGGCGCGGCTGGCCCAGGTGGTGAACCATTTGCGGCCCGTTATCACCCACTGCCCGCCATCGAGCCTGGCCGTGGTTTCGAGTTGGGTCGGATCGGAGGACGCCACGTCGGGCTCGGTCAAACCGACCGAAGGGAAAATCTCGCCCCGCACCAAGGGGCCGAGAAACCGCTCGCGCACCTCGCCCGCGGCGAACAGGTGCAGCATGATCGAATCCTGCAGCGAGTGCGTGCCGAGCGCGGTCATGGCGTGCTCGGAGCGACCGATGACTTCGTTGACGTGGACATAGTCGAGGAAGGGCAGGCCCTGGCCGCCGATCTCCTTGGGATGGCCCAGCGCCCACAGCCCTTCGGCTTTGGCGCGCTCCATCAGCGGTCGCATCAGCTTGATCCAGTCCGCGAAAGGCGCGTCGTCGAGCCGGGCCTCGACCGGATAGACCTCGCTTTCGACGAAGCGCAGGACGCGGGCGCGGATCGCCCGCCAATCCGAGCCGCGCGCCATCGGTTTCACATCGCCTTGGCGCGCTCGCGCAGCACGAACTTCTGGATCTTGCCGGTGGCCGTGGTCGGCAAGGCGCCCAGCACCACGGTCTTCGGAATCTTGAACCGCGCCAGATGCTCGCGGCAAAAGGCGATCAACTCGTCGGCGGTGGCGCTAGTATCGGCCTTCAGCTGCACGAAGGCGCAGGGCGTCTCGCCCCATTTGTCGTCGGGGCGCGCCACCACCGCCGCCAGCGCCACCGCCGGATGGCGATAAAGCGCCGCCTCGATCTCGATCGAGGCGATGTTCTCGCCGCCCGAAATGATGATGTCCTTGAGGCGGTCCTTGATCTCGATATAGCCGTCGGCGTGCTGCACGCCGAGATCGCCGGAATGGAACCAGCCGCCGGCGAAGGCCTTGGCGGTCGCGTTCTTGTCCTTGAGATAGCCCAGCATCACGGTATTGCCGCGCAGCATGACCTCGCCCATGGTCTTGCCGTCGGCCGGCACCGGAGCCAAGGTCTTGGCATCGGCCACCATCTGGCCGGCGACCATCGGCAAAATCACGCCTTGTCGAGCGGATTCGCCGGCGCGGGCCTCGTCCGACAGCCCGGCCCAGGCGTCCTGCGCCTCGCACAGCGTCGACGGGCCTTGCACCTCGGTCAGGCCATAGATGTGCAGCACATCGAAGCCGAGATCGTTCATCGCCCGGATGACCTTGGCCGGCGGCGAGGAACCGCCGGTCTGGATCTTGACCTTGTGCGGGAAGGGCCGGCGCAGCTGCATCGGTGCGTTGATCAGCATCGACAGCACGGTCGGTGCGCCGCACATATGGGTGACGCCGTGCTCGGGGATCAGGCGGAAGATCGCCGCCGGATCGACCGCGCGCAGGCAGATATGGGTCCCGGCGACGGCGGTGATCGCCCAGGGGAAGGTCCAGCCGTTGCAGTGGAACATCGGCAAGGCCCAGAGATAGACCGCCTTCTGCGGCACGCCCCAGCCGACCAACAGCCCGGTCGATTCGAGATAGCAGCCGCGGTGATGGTAGACCACGCCCTTGGGATTGCCGGTGGTGCCCGAGGTGTAGTTGAGCGCCAGCGGATCGCCTTCGTTGGGCGGGTATTCCCAGGCGAAATCGGCGTCGCCCTGCGCCAGCCAAGTCTCGTAATCGAGCGTGCCCAGTTTCGGTCCCAGCCCTTCGCCCAGCGGGTCGTCGACATCGATCACGATCGGCCGCCGCTTGCATTTCTCCAACGCCGGCCCGACTTGGGCGGCGAATTGGCGGTCGGTAACGAACACCTTGGCTTCGCCGTGGTCGAGAATGTAGGCGATGGTGTTGGCGTCGAGCCGAGTGTTGATGGTGTTGAGCACTGCGCCCAGCATCGGCACGCCGAAATGGCAGTCCAGCATCGGCGGCGTGTTGGGCAGCATGGCCGCTACCGTGTCGTAACGGCGCACGCCCAGCTTGGCCAGTTGCGAGGCCAACCTGCGGGCGCGCGCATACCATTCGCGATAGGTGATGCGGCGTTCGCCATGAACGATCGCCACCCGCTCGGGATGGATGCCCGCCGCCCGCGGCAGAAAGGATATCGGCGATAAAGGCGCGAAGTTGGCCGAGTTGTAGTCCAACCCCTGCCGATAGATGTTCGCCGGCTTGGAGGCCGGTCTCGGGCGCGGCTTTGTCTTGGCCTTCTTGGTGCTTGTCCTGCCGGTTGCCTTTTTCGCCTTGGCCATGATCTCCCCCGTCAAAGCCGGGCGGCCAATCGAACCGCCTGGTCGATGGCGCGCCGCGCATCCAATTCCTCGGCGCGATCGGCGCCGCCGACGAGATGCGTCTCGATGCCGGCATTGTGCAAGGGATCGACCAGCTCGCGCAACGGCTCCTGGCCGGCGCAGACCACGACCGTATCCACCGCCAGCGTCCGCGCCTCGCCGCCGACCGCGATATGCAGGCCCTGGTCGTCGATGCGCTGATAGCTCACGCCGCCGAGGAAACTCACCCCGGCCTGTTGCAGATGCAGGCGATGCACCCAGCCGGTGGTGCGGCCGAGCGTGGCGCCGAAGCGGCCCGTCTTGCGCTGCAACAGGGTGACTTGACGCGCGGGCTTCTCTGCCCGCGGCGGCATGACCGCGCCCGGCGCCCGCATCGCCTTGTCGACGCCCCATCGCGCCAGGAAGGTGTCGAGCCCTTCTTCCTCGGCGGTCAGCGCCATCGCCACGTCATGGCCGATGCCGCCCGCGCCCATCACCGCGACCGTTTTGCCGGCCGGCTTGCGGCCGCTGAGGCAGTCGACATAGCCGACGACCTTGGGATGGTCGATGCCGGGGATGTCCGGCAGGCGCGGCTTGATGCCGGTGGCCAAGATCGCCGCTTCGAAGCCCTTCAAGTCGGCAATTTCGGCGCGTCGGCCAAGACGCACCTCGACGCCCCGCGCCGCCAGCTCGTTGCGGAAATAGCGGATGGTTTCGGCATAGTCGCTTTTGCCCGGAACGCGTTTGGCGAGATTGAACTGCCCGCCCAATTCGGCATCGGCTTCGAACAGGACGACGGTATGACCGCGCTCGGCCAGGGTTGCGGCCGCCGCCATGCCGGCCGGACCGCCGCCGACCACCGCTAGGCGACGACGCCGCTCGGCCGGCCGGATGGCGATTTCGGTCTCGTGGCCCGCGCGCGGATTGACCAGGCAAGACGCGACGCGATGGGTGAAATAGGCATCGAGGCAGGCCTGATTGCAGCCGATGCAGGTGTTGATGCGTTCGGCGCGACCGGCGCGCGCCTTGGCGATCAACGCAGCGTCGGCCAGGAAGGGCCGCGCCATCGACACCATGTCGGCGTCGCCCGCGGCCAGGATGGCCTCGGCCTGGGCGGGGTCGTTGATGCGGTTGGTAGCGACGATCGGCAAATCGACGGCGCGCTTGAGCTTGGCGGTCGCCCAGGTCCAGGCGCCGCGCGGCACCATGTGCGCGATGGTCGGCACCCGCGCCTCGTGCCAGCCGATGCCAGAATTGAGCACATCGGCGCCGGCCTCGCGCATCGCCCGCGCCAGCGCCAGCGTGTCCTCCCAGGGCGTTCCGTCCTCGACCAGATCGAGCACGGAAATCCGGTACATCACCACGAAACCCTGACCGACCGCGGCGCGCACCGCCCGCACCACATCCAGCGGAAAACGCAGCCTACCCTCGCGGTCTCCGCCCCAGCGGTCGGTGCGCCTGTTGGTGCGCGGCGCGGTGAACTCGTTGAGCAAATAGCCTTCCGATCCCATGATCTCGACGCCGTCATAGCCGGCGGCGCGCGCCAACACGGACGCACGGGCGAACTCGGCGATGGTGCGGATGATGTCGTCCTCGCTCATCGCCCGCGGCGACTGGGCGACGATCGGCGCCTTCAAGGCCGAGGGCGCAAGATTGCCCTCGACCGGCGCATAGCGCCCGGCGTGCAACAGTTGCAGCAGAATCCGCCCGCCTGCGGCGTGCACCGCCTGGGTGACAGTGCGATGCCAGGGTAGCTGATCCTCGCGACCGAACACCGAGCCGCCCTCGATCAACGGGCCTTCGGGGCTGGGGGTGAAGCCGCCGGTGACCATCAGCGCGCAACCGGCCGCCGCGCGCTCGGCGTAGAACGCCGCCAGCCGCGGCGCGCCGTCCGGATGCTCTTCCAGGTTGGTGTGCATCGAGCCCATCAGCACCCGATTGGGCAAGGTGACGGACCCCAATGCGATCGGCGCGAAGAGACGGGGGAAGGCCATCAAGCGCGCACCTTCCTGCAGCTCCACTTCACGCTACGGGGCGACACCGATCAGCACCAACGGAACCGCCGGGACTCCTCGCCCCTCACGAATAAGATTGTAGAGTTCCCCTTCGTAGTACGCGACTCCCGACGACATCTCCTGTTGGAGCGACTTCATGGGCAAGATCTCGATACCCAAGTCGATCAGATCGCGGACAAAAAACGCCATGTGCTTCACGAACAAGTCGTAGGCGACGAAAGCGTACTTCCCGAATTGCACCTCGACCGCCACGCGATCTTTCACGAAGTCGGTCTGATTGTACGAGAAGATCGGAGTCAATCCTGCCGCCGCGATTTCCGCTTTTTGCTCGTCGGCCGGCAGCTGCATGGTCCGCCGAATCAGCTTCGCATCGCTCGTAACCCAATACGAAGTCTTGCTTTGCGACCAACGGTTACGGACGAACCCGGCCTTCAGCGCCTGATTCATCGCGATAGGCGAATACAGCCTTTTTCCTTTCATGCGCGACTCGCGCGAAATCTTGGTTCGGCAGGTCTCCGCGTTCACGGCACCGATCGCAGACTCTATCTCCCGCCATAGCCGCGGGCGGCGAACCGTCAGATACTCCAAACCGTTCAAATGCGAATAAATCTCGGCCAATTTCATCGTTGCCCGCCGCCCGGCAATCGCGGATCGTAAATCGGCCGATCCATTGGCCGAGTCCTTAATGTTCCGGTGCGCAATTGGCGCACCCGGTCATGCGCAATATCGACGTATTCCTGCACCACGTCGCAGCCGTAGCCGACTCTGCCATGCATCATGGCCGCGATCACCGCCGATCCCACGCCCATATACGGATCGAGCACCATCTCCCCGCGCTCCGTTAGGGCCAGCACCAAGCGCTCGATCAATTCGACCGGGAATTGGCACGGGTGTCCGGTTTTCTCGCAGTGATTCGATTTCACGTTGGGGATCATCCAAACGTCGCCTGGATTCTTCCCGAGGGGATTCCCCGACAACTTCCCCGCGTTAGGTCCCTTGAAGTGTTTCTTGTGCGGATATTTCGAAGGCACGCGGACCGCGTCCAAGTTGAAGGCGTAGTCGTCGCCTTTTGTAAACCATAGAATCGTCTCATGCCGCCCGGAAAGCCGTTTCGAGCAATGCAATCCATGTTCGAAATGCCAAACGATGCGATTGCGCAGCTTCAACCCACGGCGTTTGAACAACGGATACAAAGCGACATCGAGCGGAAACACTTCGCCGCCATCGACATGATTCCCGACCTGCCAACAAATGGACCCGCGCGGGTGCAATAGGCGAATCGCCTCGTCGACGACCGCCGCCTGCGATTCGATATAGGCATCCAACGACGAGCGCCGCTCGTACGACTTGCCGATATTGTAGGGAGGCGAAGTGACGATAAGCTTGAACGCGCCGGTCTCCAGCTGCGCCATGAACTTCAGGTTATCGGAGCGACGGATCACACAATCCCCGAGCGTCCTCCCCGAAGACGATCTTCGGGCGGCGCTATTTTCGCCCTCTACTTTCGGAAACAATATTTGCTGCATATTCAGTCGAATCCGTTTCCCTGACGGAAGCCATTATAGCTCAGAAGCCGCGTCGATCAGGTCCGGCTCACCCCTTTTTCTCCCAACCGCCCGATTCCGACTGCTGCCAATAAGTCACGGCGTGGCCGGCGGTTTTGAATTCGCTCCAGCGCGCGCGCGCCGCCTGCACCGCGCCGGGGTCGTTGCCGTCGAACAGGTAGACCGCGCGCTCGTAGCCGCCCATCGCCGCCGAGGTCATGTCGTCGATCAGCACCAGGAGCCGCGCACCGTTCGGGTTCTCGTCGTTCGCGGTCAGCCAGATCGGCTGGTCGGCGGCGTGGCCGTCCGTGGCCGTGCCGTGCGGCAGGAAGGAGCCCGGGTCCTGGGTCCACAACAGCCCGTCCAGCGCCTGCACGCGTTCGGGCGAGCCGGCCAGGACCACGGCGCGCATGTCGCGCTCCAGCGCCTTGGCCAGCAATTCGCCCAGGGCGCGGCCAAGCGGCTTTGAAATCAGATGATAGAAACCGACTTCGGTCACTTGCCTTCGTAGTGATCAGCGATCATGCGTTCGAGCAGGCGCACGCCGAAGGCCCAGGCGCCCTTGGGCACGGTCGGTCGATCCTTGCTTGTCCAAGCCATGCCGGCGATGTCGAGATGCGCCCAGGGCGTGCCTTCCTGGATGAAGCGCTGCAGGAACTGGGCGGCGGTGATCGAGCCGGCGCCGCGGCCCGAGCCGACATTCTTCATGTCGGCGATGTCGGAATTGATGTCCTTGTCGTAGTCCTCGGCCAGCGGCAGGCGCCACAACAGCTCGCCTTCGGCTTGGCCGGCCGCGACCAAATGGGTGGCAAGCTGGTCGTTGTTGGTGAACAGGCCGGCATGAACATTGCCCAGCGCGATGACGATGGCGCCGGTCAGCGTCGCCAGATCGATCACGCAGCGCGGCTTGAACTTGGTCTGGCAGTACCACATGGCGTCGGCCAGCACCAAGCGGCCCTCGGCGTCGGTGTTGATCACCTCGACGGTCTGGCCCGACATCGACGTCACCACGTCGCCCGGCCGCTGCGCCGTGCCCGAGGGCATGTTCTCGACCAGGCCGAGAACGCCGACCACATCGATCTTGGCCTTGCGCGCGGCCAGCGCCCGCACCGTGCCGTAGACCGCGGCCGCCCCGCCCATGTCCCATTTCATGTCTTCCATGCCCTGGGCCGGCTTGATCGAGATGCCTCCGGTATCGAAACAGACGCCCTTGCCGACCAAAGCGATCGGTCCCTTGGGCCCCTTGGCGCCGCGCCAGCGCAGCACCACCAGCTGGCTTTCGCGCGCGCTGCCCTGGCCGACGCCGAGCAGCGCGCCCATGCCCAGCTTCTGCATGTCCTTGACGCCCAGCACTTCGACTTCGATGCCGAGCTTGGACAGCTTGCGGCATTCGTCGGCAAAGCTCTCGGGATAGATCACATTGGCCGGCTCGCTGACCAGATCGCGGGTCGCCTCGACCGCCTCGGCCACCTTGGCCAGGCGATCGAAGGTCTTGACCGCGCCCTGGGGATCGGCCGAGGACACTGTCACCGACACCAGCGACGGCTTTTTTTCGGGCTTTTCCTTGGTGCGGTATTTGTCGAAGCGATACGAAGCCAGCCGCGCGCCATAGCCGATCCGGGCCGCCAATTGCGCGGTCGAGAGCCGGTTGCCCTTGAGCGCGTCCAGCGCCACGGTCAGCGTCCTCTCGCCCGACAGCGCCAGCTTGCCGACCAACGCCCCACCCAGGCCCTCGGCCGCCAGGGCATCGAACGACTCGGCCTTGCCCAGACCGACCAGCAGCACCCGGGTTGCATCCAGCCCGCGCGGCACCATCAATTCCAGGATCTCGCCCTTCTTGCCGGTGAAGCGCGAGGCGCCGATGGCACGGGTCAAGGCGCCGCCGGTCTTGCGTTCGACCAAGGCCGCGGTCGGCGTCATGGTCTTGTTTTCGATCACGCCGACGGCAAGCGCACCGCCGCGCGGCAGGTCGATCCTGCCGAAACCGATCTTGAGCATGCCGGGAGACCCTCTGTTGCCGACCTCTGCCGAAAGGCAGCGGCACCATACAGGCGCTTCCTTCGCAGGGCTAGGGGGGCGGCCCGCAAGCGTCTATACTGCCGGCGCGATGCGTGCCGCCCCGATGCGCCTTTGGCTCTATTTGTTCCGCCAGATGCTGGCGCCGTTCCTATTCATCGCCTTGGCCATGACCGCGGTGGTCTGGCTCAGCCAATCGCTGCGTTTCGTCGAATTGATCGTCAATCGCGGGTTGTCGGCCGCCCAGTTTATCAGCCTGACGGCCATGTTGATGCCCGGCTTTCTTTCGATCGTGCTGCCGATCGCGGCTTTCATCGGCACGCTATTCGCCTACCAGCGTCTCGACGTCGAGAGCGAAGTGGTGGTGATGCGGGCTGCCGGCATGGGTCCGGCGCCCTTGGCGCTGCCGGCGGCGGCGCTGGGCTTGCTCACCGCCGCCGCGACCGCTTGGATGACCCTGGTGCTGGGGCCGTCGGGGTTTCGCGCCTTCAAGGACGCGCAGTTCACCTTCCGCGGCGATTACGCCACGGTCCTGCTTCAGGAAGGCGCGTTCAACACTTTGTCGGACACGCTTACGGTCTATGTCCGCGCCCGCGGCAGCCAGGGCGAACTGACCGGAATCCTGGTTCATGACAGCCGCGATCAGCGCAAGCCGATCACGATGATGGCCGAGTCCGGAACCTTGGTACGGACCGATGACGGCCCGCGATTCCTCATGCTGGACGGCAATCGCCAGGAAATCGATCCGACGACCGGGCGGCTGTCGATGCTCTATTTCGACCGCTACAGCCTCGATCTGACCGCGTTTGCGGATCCGACCTCGCTGCGCTGGCGCGAGCCCGCCGAGCGCACTCTGGCCGAGCTGTTCAATCCCGGAACCGGACTCGACGACCAGCGCAACGCCAGGCGCATGCGCGCCGAGGCGCATCGGCGCATGGCGGCGCCACTTTACCCGCTGGCGCTGACGCTGATCGCGGCCGCCTGCGTGCTGGCCGGCCAGTTCTCGCGCCGCGGCCGTTGGCAGCGCCTGGCGATCGGATCGGCGATCGTCATCGCGCTCGAGATCGTGGCCGTCAGCCTGCCGGCCTGGGGCGCACGCCACGGCGCCGGCCTGGCCGCGCTCTATCTCCTGCCGCTTGGCGCCTTGGGCATGGCCGGCTGGGTGCTGACGCGCGATCCGGGACCCGGCCGCGCTTGGTTTGCGCGGTTCGCCGGCTGATGCGTTTGTCGCTGACATTGTCGTTGTACTTGGGCCGTCACGTGCTGATGGCCTGCCTGGTAACCCTGGTCGGGCTGGCGGTGCTGGTTTTCCTGCTCGACGTGGTCGAGATCCTGCGCCGCGCCGCCGGCCGCGACTTGGCGTTCGGCTTGGTGCTGCGGATGGCTTCGTTGAAGCTGCCGACCACCGCCCAAAAGCTGGTGCCGTTCGCGGTGCTGTTCGGCGCCATGCTGGCCTATGTCCGCCTGACCCGCAGCCACGAGCTGGTGGTGGTGCGTGCGGCCGGAGTATCGGTGTGGCAGTTCTTGGCGCCGGCCCTGGGCGTCGCCGCCGGTCTCGGCATGCTGATCGTGGCGGTGATCAATCCCGTCGCCGCCAGCATGGCCTCGGCCTACGAGTCTCTCGAGGCGCGGCACTTGCGCGGCCGCGTCAGCCTGCTGGCGGTCTCGGCCAGCGGGCTGTGGATGCGCCAGGTCGACGCCATCGGTCAGTCGGTCATCCATGCCTTGCGCGTATCCCAGCAGGGCGTCGAGTTGGACGACGTCATCATCTTTCTCTATCAGGGTGCCGATCGCTTCGTCGGCCGCATCGATGCCAGGCGCGCGCGCCTCGAACCCGGACATTGGCGGCTCGACGAGGCGCTGCTGACCACCCCCGATCGGCCGGCCGAGCGCATTTCGATTTCCCGGCTCGATACCTCGCTGACGCTGGCGCAGCTGCAGGAAAGCTTCGCTTCGCCGCAGACGCTGTCGTTCTGGACCCTGCCCCGCTTCATCGACACGCTCGAGCGCACCGGGTTTTCCGGCCTCCGCCATCGGCTGTACTGGCACACGCTGCTGGCCTTGCCGGCGCTGCTTTGCGCCATGGTGCTGGTGGCGGCGACGTTTTCGTTGCGGCTGTCGCGGCGCGGCGGCATCGGGCCGCTGGTGGCGGGCGGTGTCGGCATCGGTTTCGCCTTCTTTTTCCTGGCCGATGTCGCCTTGGCCTTCGGGCAGTCGGGCGCGCTGCCGGTGGTGCTGGCGGCCTGGGCGCCGACTGCGATCTGCGCCTTGCTCGGCTCGACCATGTTGCTGCATCTCGAGGACGGATGATCCGACTCGTTCCGGTCCTGTGCGTGCTGCCCTGGCTGACCATCGGCGCCCACGCCGCCGAGGTGCGGCTTTCGGCCGACCGACTCGAACACGACCGCGAACTGGGCGTGGTCACCGCCAGCGGCAATGTCGAGCTGGTCCAGGGCGGGCGGGTGCTGCGCGCCGACACCATCACCTACAACGAACGCCTCGACAGCGCCGTCGCCACCGGCGCGATCAGCCTGCTGGAGGAGAACGGCAACGTCATCTTCGCCGACTATCTCGAGCTGCGCGACGGCATGCGCAACGGGCTGATGCAGGGCATCCGCATCAAGATGGCCGATCGCGCGCGCATGGCGGCGATCGAGGCCAGGCGCGAGGACGGCAATACCCTGGTCATGAGCCGCGGCGTCTATTCGCCCTGCCGCATCTGTGAGGGACAGGCTCCGAAATGGCAGGTCAAGGGCACCACCGTCACCCACGACCAGGCCGATCGCACCATCGAGTACCGCGATGCCTGGCTGGAGGCCTTCGGCGTCCCGGTCGCCTATGCGCCCTATTTCTTCCATCCCGATCCCACCGTGCGCCGACAGAGCGGATTTCTCACGCCCGATTACGGCCATTCCTCGACGCTGGGCTACACGCTGACGGTGAACTACTATTGGGACATCGCTCCCGACCGCGACATCACCCTCAAGCCGATGCTGACGACCAAAGAGGGTGCGGTATTCGCCGGCCAGTACCGCCAGATGACCGACGCCGGCGAATTCAACCTCGACACCAGTTTCACCATGGCCGATCGGCGCGATTCGATCGGCCGCCGCACCGACGACAGCGATTTCCGCGGCCACGTCAAGGGCCTGGGACGCTTCACCCTCGACGACCATTCGCGCTGGGGATTCAATCTTTCGCGCACCACCGACGACACCTATCTGCGGCGCTACGAAATCCCGCATGAGAATGAGCGCTCGTTGGTCAGCCGGGCCTTCGCCGAAACCGCGCCCGGTCGCGACTATCTCGCCATCAACAGCTACAGCTTCCAGGGCCTGCGCCAGACCGACCAGCCCGGCCAGTCGCCCTATGTCCTGCCGATGGCCGAGTTCAGCCGCGTCGGCGAACCGACCCGGCTTGGCGCCCGCACCGCCTTCGATGCCAATCTGGTGGCGATCCACCGCACCGAAGGCACCGATACCCGGCGCGCCTCGGCGCGCGGCGAGTGGCGGCTGCCGCACGTTTCGCCCTACGGCGAGCTCTACACCATGACCGCGTCCCTGCGCGGAGACGGCTGGTCGGTCGACGCCGACAAGCCGCCCCGCAGCGGCCCGCGCAATACCAGCGGCAGCTTCGGCCGCGCCGTTCCCGAACTGGAAATGGAATGGCGCTATCCCTGGATGCGGCCGGTGGGCGAATACCGCCAAGTGGTCGAGCCGATCGCCCAGGGCGTGCTTTCCCCCAATGGCGGCAATCCGCGCAAGCTGCCCAACGAGGACAGCCGTTCGTTCGAGTTCGACGACAGTTCGCTGTTCGATGCCAACCGCTTCCCGGGCCAGGATCGCATCGAAGGCGGTCCGCGCGCCAATTACGGCCTTCGCTTCGCCTTGCACGACGCCGAAGGCGGCTATGCCAGCATCCTCGCCGGCCAAAGCTTCCGTGCCCGCGACGACGACACTTTCGCCCGCGGATCCGGTCTCGAAAACCAGCGCTCGGACTATGTCGGCGCGATCCGCATCGTGCCCTCGGATCGGGTCCAATACATCCAGCGCGTGCGGGTCTCCGAGGACAATGGCGACGTCCTGCGCAACGAAGGCTATCTGATCGCCGGCCCGACCGCCTTCAAGATCACGCTCGGCTATGTCCGGCTGGATCGCGACCGCACTTCGCCCGAGCTCGATGCGCGCGAAGAGCTCTTTGCCGCGCTCAACGCCCGCATCGACGACCAGTGGTCGTTGCGCGCCGAGACCCGCGACGACCTCCAACTCGACCGCTTCGTGCGCAATTCGGTCGGCGTGGTCTACAAGGACGAATGCGTCACCTTCACCTTCGGCATCGAGCGCAACTATACCCGCGACCGCGACGTCGAGCCCTCGACCTCGATCCGCTTCCGCATCTACCTGCGCAATCTCGGTTAGGCTATATCTGCCGATGATGTTTCGCGTCTTCAGCCTGATGGCTTCGCTCCTCCTGCTCGCCGCTTCCGCCGGCGCCCAAGAGGGCTTGCGCATTGCCGCCGTGGTCAATGACGACATCCTCTCGGCGCGCGACCTCGAGATCCGGGTCCGCATGATCATGTCGGCGACGCGCATCGACGATTCGCCCGAGAACCGCCGCCGCATGCGGGCCGACGTGCTGCGCGCCTTGATCGACGAACGCCTGCAGATCCAGGAGGCCAAGCGCCTCGGCATCGCCGTCACCGAGGACGAATTGCAGCGGGCGCGGAGCAACATTGCCCGCCAGAACAACGTGCCGGTCGAGCGCTTCGACGAGTTTCTTGCCCGCACCGGCATCGACAAGGAAGGGCTGAACGCGCGCCTGACGGCCGAATTGTCCTGGAGCAAGGTCATCAACCAGCGCCTGCGGCCGTTGACCCGGGTTTCCGACGAGGAGATCGATGCCGCCCTGGTGCGGCTGGAGTCATCCCGCGGCCAGATCGAGACGCTGATGTCCGAGATCCTGATCCCGGTCGACCGCGCCGAGAACGACGCCGAGATCGGGCGCAGCGCCGCGCGCCTGGCGGGGCAGATCGCCGGAGGATCGTCCTTCGCCGACATCGCCCGCCAGTTCTCGGCCGGCGCCACCGCCGGGTCGGGCGGCGACATCGGCTGGGTCCTGCCCGGGCAGTTGCCGGAGGAGCTCGACGAGGCGCTGTCCAAGCTGCCGGTCGGGCGCGTGTCCGAGCCGATCCGCAGCTTCGGCGGGTACTACCTCCTGCTGGCGCGCGACCGGCGCAAGGCGCTGACGCCCGATCCGATGCGCGCTCGCCTGCTGATCGCGCAGCTACTGGTGGCGGTGAGCGCCGAGACGCCGGCCGATGCAGCCCTGGCGCGCTTGCGCGCTTTGATCCCGAAGATCAAGAGCTGCCTCGACCTGGCCAATGTCGCCACCGCCGAGCGGCTGTCTGGATCGGGCGAATTGGGCTCGTTTCTGTTGGCCGACATGGCCGAGGGCCTGCGCAACCAGGTCGCCCAGCTCGAGACCGGTCAGTCGACGCAACCCGAGCGCATCGCCGAGGGCTGGCGCGTCATCACGGTCTGCAACCGCACCGAGGATCGCGCCACCGCGGTGCCGACGCGCGATGCAGTGGCCGACACGCTGGTGCAGCGCCGGTTGTCGCTGCAGGCTCTGCGCTATTTGCGCAATTTGAGGCGCGACGCGTTCATCGAGTTCCGCTGAACGGCGATGAAGCCGATCGCATTGACCATGGGCGAACCGGCCGGAATCGGTGGCGAGATCGCGGTTGCCGCCTGGCGGCGGCGCGCCGAGAACCTGCCGCCCTTCTTCGCCGTCGACGATGCCGCGCGTCTCGCCGCGCTGGGCGTTCCGGTGGCCAAGATCGGCCACCCCGCCGAGGCCGCGACCGCGTTCGACCGGGCGCTGCCGGTGCTGGTCGAGCCGCTTCCCTCCCCGGTCCGACCCGGACAGCCCGACGCCGCCAATGCATCGGCCGTAATCCGCTCGATCGAGCGCGCCGTGGCCCTGGCCAAGACCGGCGATGCGGCCGCGGTCGTCACCAATCCGATCCACAAGGCGAGCCTTTACGCCGCCGGTTTCCGCTATCCCGACCACACCGAGTTCCTCGGGGCGCTGGCCGGTGCGGCCAAGCGGCCGGTGATGTTGCTGGCGGCGGGCGACTTCCGGGTCGTACCGGTGACGGTGCACCTGGCGCTGCGCCAGGCCCTGGCGACGCTCGACCGCAACTTGATCGTCGACACCGGCGAGATCGTCGCGGCGGCGCTCAAGCGCGATTTCGGCATCGCCCGCCCGCGGCTGACGGTGGCCGGGGTCAACCCCCATGCCGGCGAGGATGGCGGCCTTGGTCGCGAGGAAATCGAGATCGTGGCGCCGGCAGTGGCGGCGCTGGCGGCGCGCGGCCTTGCCGTTTCGGGGCCGACATCGCCCGATACCTTGTTCCACCCCGAAGCGCGCGCGACTTACGATGCCGTGCTGTGCATGTATCACGATCAGGCACTGATCCCGCTCAAGACGGTCGACTTCTGGGGCGGGGTCAATGTCACGCTCGGGCTCTCGATCGTCCGCGCCTCGCCCGATCACGGCACGGCGTTCAGATTGGCCGGGACGGGACGGGCCGATCCCGCCAGCCTGATGGCGGCGTTGCGTCTTGCGGCCGAGATCGCCCGCCGTCGTGGCCTCGCCTGAGCCCCTCGGTGCGCTGCTGGCGCGTCACGGGCTGACGCCGGATCGCCGCTTCGGCCAGAACTTCCTGCACGATCGGCGCGTCGTCGCCCGCATTGCCGCGGCCGCGGCCCCGTTCGACCCAATGCCGGTGATCGAAATCGGACCCGGCCCCA
>VGDZ01000006.1 GCA_016869515.1 Alphaproteobacteria bacterium
GCCAGGCTTCCAGCGCGCGCTGCAGCCGGCGGTCGTCGGACAGGTTGACGTTGTTGGGGATGCGTTCGCGATAGTCGATGGCCATGGTCATACCCTCTTGCGATCGAATGCGCCGCGCAGCCCGGTGCCGTAGCGCTTGAGCGCGCCTTCGGCGCCGACGGCGTTGGGGCGCTGGAAGATCCAGTTTTGCCAGGCGGTGAGGCGGCCGAAGATCTTGGTCTCCATGGTCTCGGGCCCGGCGTAGCGCAGCGATTGTTCCATTCCGGTCAGCGCGTCGGGCGAGAAGCTGGCACGCTCCTCGATGCCGATGCGGAGTTCGTCCTCCCAATCGATGTCGTCGGGGGCGAAGGTCACCAGGCCCAGCGCCTCGGCCGCTTTGGCGTCGAGCGGCCGGCCGAGTTGGGCAAGCGCGGCATCGACCTGCCCGGGTTCGGCCAAATGGCGCATCGCCATCCGGCTCAGGCCATTGCCCATCGGATAGGCACCGAAATTCAAGCTATTCAGCGTCACCGCCGCCGGCGGGCGATTGTCGCCCTCGCGCTTGCCATCCAGCATCCAAGAGCGATCGCAGGCCAGCACGATCTCGAGCAGCGTGCCGGCGAAGCACGAGCCCGGCTCGACCGCAGCGAACAGCGAGCGCGAGGACATGTCGAGCCGCTTCAGCACCCGCTTCCACAACAGGCCGATCTCGCGCCACAGCCAGTCCTTTTCCTGCCCCGCCGCCAGCGCAGCGTCATGGGCGGCGACCAAGGCCGGATCGCCCGCGCTGCGGAACAGCCAGGTGCCGATGGTGGGCTCGTTGGCGCGCAGATGCAGCATGGCGTCGTCGAAAGCCCTCGCCAGCGCCAGCAGCCAGAAGCCGGCGCCGTCGCGATGCGGATCGCCCGGCGCGGCGGCAGGGCCGGCGATGGCGAAGCTGGCCAGCGCCCGCTCGCGATCGATCTCGACCGTGAGATGCGGATAGGCGATGCGATCGCCGGCGATCTCGCGCGCCAGCGGGGGCAGGGCGATGCCCTTGAGTCCGGCCGGCCGCGGATTGCGGTCGACGATGGACTGGGTCAGCTCGTCGAGGCGCTGCTTGAAGCGGGTGCGCGGCACCACTTCGTCGACCAGGCGCCAATCGACCGCGCGGCGGCCGCGCACGCCTTCCTCGGTGGTGCAGAAGAAGTCGGCGCGATCGCGCCTGACCTTGCGCTTGTCGACTAGGCGGGTGAGGCCGCCGGTTCCGGGCAGAACGGCCAGCAACGGCACTTCCGGCAGCGACACCGCCGAATTGCCGTCATCGGCCATCAGGATGTGGTCGGTCGCCAGCGCCAGTTCGTAGCCGCCGCCGGCGCAGGAGCCGCTGACGGCGGTGATCCAGACCTGGCCCGAACGCTCGGAGGCTTCCTCGATCGACAGCCGGGTCTCGTTGGTGAATTTGCAGAAGTTGACCTTGTGGGCGTGGCTGGCCCGGTTGAGCATGCGGATGTTGGCGCCGGCGCAGAACACCCGCTCCTTGCCGGAGGTAACCACGACGCAGGCCACCTCGGGATGTTCGAAACGCAGCCGGGTGACGATGTCGGCCAGTTCGATGTCGACGCCGAGATCGTAGGAATTGAGCTTGAGTTCGTAGCCCGGCATCAACCCGCCGCGCTCGTCGACGTCCATCACCACTTGGGCGATGGCGCCCTCGATACGCAGCTTCCAATGGCGATAGCGTTCGGGCGCGGTCCGAAAATCGATCACGGGTTCGGTCATGTCAGGCATGATATTGCATCCAATTCGCAGTGACAAGCATTATTTTGCATGTCGCTGCAAAGCGCGCTCCAGATCGCCGAGGCAGGTTTCGACCGCGCGGCCTTGGGTGTCGATGCGAATGTCGGCCCGGCCGTAAAGCGGCTCGCGCTCGCCCAGGATGCGGCGCAGATCGGCCATGGCCTCGGCATTGTCGGCCATGGGACGGAAATCGCCCTGGGCCTGCACCCTTGCCATGTGATCCTCGGGCGCGGCGCTGACCCAGACCACGACGCAGGATTCGAGCAACAGCGCATAGGTGCCGGGCTCGGACACCAGGCTGCCGCCGGTCTCGATCACGGCGCGGTCATGGCGTTCGATCATGCGTTCCAGCGAACGGCGTTCGAGCCGGCGGAAGGTCTCCTGCCCGGCGAGCGAGAACACCTCGCTCAGGCTCATCCCGGCCTCGCGCTCGACCTCGGCGTCCAGCCGCACGAAGGGCACGTCCAAACGCCGGGCCAGCGCGGCACCCAGGGTCGACTTGCCGGCGCCGCGCAAGCCCACCAGCGCGATGCGGCCGCGGCGCTCGGAGGCGATGCCGAGATGGCGCAACAGCACCGCCAGCGCCTCGGTGCGGTCGGTTTCGGGCAGGCGGCCAAGCCGGCGTTCGATCATGGTCAGTTCGATCGGCCGCTCGGGACCTTCGCGCAGCAAATCCTCGACCGGGACATGAATCGCCTGGGCAAGCTGGCGCAGCAGCGCCACCGAAACATTGCCCTGGCCGCTTTCGATCAGCGCCAGATAGCGCTCCGAGATGTCGGCGCCCTTGGCCAATTGGCGGCGGGTCATGCCGCGGCGCGCGCGCAAGCCCCGCACCCGTTCGCCCAGGCTGCGTAGATAGCCGGCATGACGGTCGGCCGCAGTCTCGACCGAAGGTCCGATCTTGGCCATTGCTCTCGCCATTAATGCATTATATTACACATGCCGCGAAAGGAAAGCGGCCATATGACGCAGTCCATCACCATCCTGGTCGGCACCATGACCGGCACCGCCGAATTGGTGGCCGAGGAGATCAAGGCCGCGCTGGCCGCGCGCGGCGCCGCGGTCGAGGTGCTGGCGATGGACAAGCTGACGCCCGCTGTGTTCGGGCGACCGGGGCGGTTCGTGATCTGCACCTCGACCTACGGCCAGGGCGACGTGCCCGACAACGCCCAGGCCCTGTTCGCGGCGCTGGAAAGCGGGCGGCCCGATCTGTCCAGGATCGAATACGGCGTGGTCGGCCTGGGCGACATGACCTATGCCGAGACCTTCTGCGAGGGCGGCAAGAAGTTCGATCGGCTGCTGGCGGGCTTGGGCGCCAAGCGCCTGGGCGAAAGGCTGGACCACAACGCCTCGGGCGCGGGCCTGCCCGAGGACGACGGCCGCGCCTGGGCCGAGACTTGGCCGGGCGGCGGCTGATGGCCTTCCTGCTGGCCGGCGGCAAGCGGCTGGAATATCGCTGGCTGGGGCCGCGGCCGAGTGCCGCGCCGACGCTGGTCTTCCTGCACGAGGGCCTGGGCTGCGTGTCGATGTGGCGCGATTTCCCCGAGCGTCTGGTTGCGGCCACCGGCTGCGGCGCGATGGTCTACAGCCGCGCCGGCTACGGCGCCTCTGATGCGGTCGAGCTGCCGCGGCCGCTGGCATACATGCACGACGAGGCGGCGCTGCTGCCCGAGATTCTCGGCCGGCTGGGGATCGAGCGCGCCATCCTGGTCGGCCATTCCGATGGCGGCTCGATCGCGCTGATCCATGCCGGCTCGGGCAAGACCGGGCCCAGTCTTCTGGGCGCGATCACGGAAGCCGCGCATGTCTTCTGCGAGGACATTTCGGTGCGCGCGATCGCGGCCGCGCGCGAGGCCTGGGAGCAGGGCGATCTGCGGGCACGGCTCGGGCGCCATCACGGCGCCAATGTCGATTGCGCCTTCTTGGGCTGGAACCGGGCTTGGCTCGATCCCGGCTTTTGCGCCTGGAACATCGAGGCCTATTTGCCGGCGATCGCGGTGCCGCTGCTGGCGATCCAGGGCGAAGACGACGAATATGGCACCATGGCGCAATTGGATGCGATCGCCGCCAAATCGGGCGGCCCGGTCGAAACCCTGCGGCTTGCCGCCTGCGGCCACAGCCCGCATCGCGACCAGGCCGAGGCGGTGCTGGCGCGGATGGCGGCATTCGTCGCCGCGCGGCTTGGGCACGGCGGGGCGGCGCCATGATCCGCGCCTGGGCGATCTATTGCGGCGCGGTGGGGACGCTCGCCGTCGCCGCCGGCGCTTTTGCCGCCCATGCCCTGGACGGCCAGGACAAGATTTCGGCCGAGTCCGCGGTGTTCTATGCCCTGGTCCACCTGCCGGCGCTGTTGGCGGCGGCGTGGCTGGAGGATCGCAGCCCCGGCGTCGTCTGGCCGCGAACGGCGGGCTGGCTGTTCGCGCTGGGCATCGCCATGTTTTCCGGCTCGATCGGCATTCGGATCGCGGGCTGGATCGAGACCGCGATGCTGGCGCCGGTCGGCGGCATTCTGCTGATGCTGGGATGGGCGGCCTTGGCCGTGGCCGGCTGGCGCGGGCGGTAGACGGCCGTCGCGACGCATGGCTTAATCGCTTCATGGCCAGTGCCCGACCCTCGGCCGCGCAGCGGCGCTATCTCGAATCCGGGCTGACCCAGCCGGGCGGCAAGCTGCCGCTGTTCGACGAGCAGGGCCAGCGCGTGCCCGAGAAGGTGGTGCGCGGCTGCGTCGAACGCGGCTGGGCCGAGCCTTGGTTCAAGAACCCGCTCAAGCCGGATTGGCTGGTGTGCAAGCTGACCGACAAGGGGCGGGTGGCGCTTTCGGGGCAAACCCAATGGACGATCCGATGACAGTCTTGGCGTTGGCGGCGGCGATCTGGTTCGGCATCCATGCCTTCGTCGCCGGCTCGCCCTTGCGGGCGCGCCTGGTCGGCGCCCTGGGCGAGGTCAAGTATCGCGGCCTGTTCAGCCTGATGTCGGTCGCGGCGCTGGCCTTGCTGATCTGGGCCTACAAGGGCGCGCCGGTGGTGGCGCTATGGTCGGGCGCGCCGTTCAAGGCGCTGGCGCAGTGGGTCATGCCGATCGCATTCATACTTTTCATTTGCGGCGTGACCACGCCCAACCCGTCCTCGGCTGGGCAGGAGAGGCTGCTCGACAAGGCCGACGCCGCCGTCGGCATCCAGAAGATCACGCGGCACCCCTTCCTGTGGTCGGTGGCGCTGTGGTCGCTGGTGCATGTGCTGGCGCGGGGCGAGCTGGCGGGGCTGTTGTTCTTCGGCAGCCTGGGCGCGACCGCACTGGTCGGCACGGCGCAGATCGACGCCAAGAACCGGGCGCGCAATGCCGAGGGCTTCGCGCGCTATGCGGCGGTCACCTCCAACCTGCCGCTGGCGGCGCTGGTGCAAGGCCGCGCCCGCGTCGGCCTGGGCGAGATCGGCTGGTGGCGGATCCTGGCGGCGCTGGCGGCATGGGCGGCGGCCTATCATTTCCACGCCGCGGTGTTCGGGGTCTCGGCGGCATGAAGGAATGCGGCAAGGCGTGCAAGCGGCGCGCCCACGATCCGTCTTTCGTCACGCGCTTCCTGGCCGGTACCGGGCTGGACGTCGGCAGCGGCGCCGACCCGCTGTCGCTCTACATCGAGCTGTTCCCGCGCATCGCCGGGCTCAAGGCCTTCACCCCGGCCGAGGGCGATTGCGCCAAGCTGGAGCCGATCAAGGACGCCAGCTACGACTTCGTCCATTCCTGCTTTCTGTTGCAGCTTCTGCCCGACCCCAAGGAGGCGTTCGGGCACTGGCTGCGCTGCGTCAAGCCGGGCGGGCATCTGGTGGTGACGGTGCCGGACGAGGACCTCTACGAGCAGGGCGTGTTTCCCTCGGCCTTCAACCGCGAGCATCGCTGGAGTTTCACCCTGGCCAAGTCGAAATCGTTCCACGACAAGTCGCTCAACCTGCTCGACCTGGTGCGCGGCCTCGGCGCCGAAGCCGAGCCGGTGCGCCTCAACCTGATCGACGACGGCTATCGCTACCGCCTGCCGCGCTTCGATCAGACCCTGACGCCGACCGGCGAGGCGGCGATCGAGCTGGTGATCCGCCGCCGCCCGAGGGACGAGATCGAATTCGGCGGCCGGCCGCCGCGGCCGAGCGGCCTGACCAAGGGCGATTTCGCGCTGCTGACCGGATTCAAGCTTGGCTGAAGGCGAGACCCCGCGGCGCGAGATCCCGCTCGAGGCGCGCCGGCTGTTCGACCAGGGCGCGACCTTGCAGCGCGCCGGCCGCAACGCCGATGCGCTGGCGGTCTACGAGAACCTGCTGCGCGCTTTCCCTGACTACCCGGGCGCCTTCCACAACATCGGCATCTGCTATCGCGGCTTGCGCCAGTTCGAGGCCGGCATCGCCGCGCTGATGCGCGCGGTCGAAGAGGCGCCGGCCAACGCCCAGTCCTGGTCCTCGCTCGGAAATATCCTCAAGGACGCCGGGCGGCTCGACGAGGCGCTTGCAGCGCACGAGCGCGCGGTCGCGCTGGCGCCGCAATTGGCGGGCGTCCACCAGAACCAGGGCGTGGCCTTGCGCGAGGCCGGCATGCTGCGCGAGGCGCTGGCGGCGCTGGATCGCTGCCTGGCGATCGATGCCGACCGGCCCGAGGCGCGCTGGGACCGGGCGCTGACGCTGCTGTTTCTCGAGGATTACGAGGCCGGCTGGAAGGGCTACGAGGAGCGCTGGACGCTGGGCGAGCACAAGCCGGCCACCTCGACCCTGCCGAAATGGGACGGCTCGCCCCAGCCCGACAAGGGGTTGGTGCTGACCACCGAGCAGGGCTATGGCGATGCGCTGATGTTCGTGCGCTTCTGCGCCGAGGCCAGGAAGCGCGTCGGCAAGGTGGTGCTGGCCTGCAAGCCCGAGCTGCATCGGCTGTTCCGCACCGTGCCCGGGGTCGATCTGGTGATGCCCGAAAGCGGCAAGATCGCCGGCGCGCACCTGCACGCCCAGCTTTTGTCGCTGCCGATGCTTCTGGGGCATCGCTTCTCCGATCTGCCGGGGCCGATGCCCTATCTGTTTCCGCCGGTCGCGCCCAATCCGCGCCTTGCGCAGGGACTGGCGCGCGGCAAGGAGCGCTTCAAGGTCGGCATCGTCTGGTCGGGCAGCGTCAGCTTCAAGGGCAATGCCACGCGCCGCGCGCCGCTGGATCGCTTCTTGCGCTTCGCCGAGATTCCGGGGGTGCAGCTGTTCAGCCTGCAAAAGCGCCAGCCGGCCGACGAACTCAAGGCGCTCAAGGGCGAGACGCTGATCGCCGACCTGGGTCCGGCGCTGGAGGATTTCGCCGACGCCGCCGCCGCCGCGGCCGAGATGGATCTGATCCTGATGACCGACAGCGCCATGGCGCATCTCGGCGGCGCGCTCGGCCGGCCGGTGTGGGTGCTGCTGCAATTCGCGCCCGATTGGCGCTGGTTCCGCGACCGAGCCGACAGCCCGTGGTATCCCACGCTGCGGCTGTTCCGCCAGCCCCGCCCGGGCGATTGGGACAGCCCGTTCGAGGCCGCGCACCGCGCGCTGGCCGAACGCGTCGCGGCGTGGCGGGCGGAGGAACGCAGCCCTAATCCGTCCTGACCGCGATCACCTTGGCGCCGGGGTCGGGGCCGTGCAGGCGGCGCTGCCAGGCCCAGAGGCCGAGCCCGATGGCAAGCCCGGCGACGTCGGTGACGGTGCCGGGCACGATCAGCCCGATCGCGCCAATGAAGGCCAACACGCGCAAGGGCGTGGTCAACGGCCCGTTGCACCAGCCCTCGGTCGCCATCGCCAGCAGCACCACGCCCAAGGCCGCGCTGCCGAAAGTCTGGACGATATCGAGCCAGGTGCCCTGGCCGAGCAGCGCCGGCGAGACGAAAAACATGAACGGCACGATGAAGGTCGCCAGGCCCAGCTTGACCGCGATCCAACTGGTCTTCCAGGGATCGGCCCGTGCCATGCCGGCGGCGGCGAAGGACGCCACCGCCACCGGCGGCGTGATCGAGGACAGGATGGCGTAATAGAAGATGAACATGTGCGCCACCAGCGGCGGGATGTTCATCCGGATCAGTCCCGGCGCCACCACCGCCGCGGCGATGGCGTAGGCGGCGGTGGTCGGCATGCCCATGCCGAGGATGGTGACGATCACCATGGTGAAGACCAGCGCCAGCACCTGGCTCTGCCCGGCGAGGCCCAGAATCAAGTTCGAGATGCGGCCGCCGATTCCGGTCAGGGCGATGACCCCCACCACCACGCCGGCGGCCGCGCACACCGCCACCAGCTGCACGCAGTCGCGCGCCGCCATGTCCAGCGCCTCGATCACCGCCTTCGTCCCCATGCGGTGCTGGCGCGACAGCCAGCTCACCGCCACGCAGGCGACGATGCCCAGGCCGGCGGCGCGAAAGGCGGAGTAGCCGGCGATGAACGCCCACACCAAGATCACCACCGGCAGCAGCAGATAGAGCTTGACCAGCATCGGCCCGATCGCGGGCAGTTCCGCGCGCGGCAGGCCGCGCAGACCGGTGCGCACCGCGTGCAGATCGCAATGCGCGTAGCAGGCGATGTAGAACAACAGGCACGGAATCACCGCCGCCAGCGCGATGTCGCCATAGGGAATGCCGGTGACCTCGGCCATGATGAAGGCGCCGGCGCCCATCACCGGCGGCGTGATCTGGCCGCCGGTCGAGCTGGTGGCCTCGATCGCGCCGGCGGTGGCGCGGTCGTAGCCGACGCGGCGCATCATCGGGATGGTGACGCTGCCCGAGGCGACGACGTTGGCGACCGAGGAGCCCGAGATCGAGCCGAACAGGACCCCCGACACCACCGCCGCCTTGGCCGGTCCGCCGCGCGCCCAGCCGATCAGCGCCACCGACAGTCCGTTGAAATAGTCGCCGGCCTTGGACGCGGTCAGGAAGGCGGCGAAGGCGGTGAACAGGACGATGAAGGTCGAGGACACTTCCAGCGTCGGCCCGAACACGCCCTGGTCGGAATAGATGTAACTGAAGAGGAATCCCGGATCGTAACCCTTGTGGTAGAGCACGCCCGGCAGCCATGGCCCGACGAAAGCGTAGGCCAGGAACGCGCCGGCCACCAGCGTCAGCGCCAGGCCGGCGACGCGGCGGGTGAACTCGAACACCAATGCCGTTCCGACCACGCCGACGACGACGTCGCCCGGCTCGTACAGCGCTCCGGCGCGGAACTGCAGATCGTCGAGATTGATGCCGATATAGATCGCGCAGGCGATCGCGGCCGCCATCAACGCCCAGTCGTAAAGCGGGATATGCGCCCGCGTCTTGCCGGCGGCATAGGCAAACCAACCCAACCCCAGCACCGTGCCCCAAGCCAGATGGATGGCGCGGAACAGCACCGAATCGATCGGCCAGATGTTGAGCACCACGAGGTGGAAGGCGGTGAAGCCCACCGCCAGCCAAAACAGCAGCCGGTCTTCCCAGCCCGAAAGCCGGCGCTTCGAAGCTTGGAACTCGAAGGTCTCGGCGTCGATCGCCTGGGCCGCTTGGTTGGGCGGCGGCGATTTCGGGTCGTCCGCCCCGGGCTGGCCCATCAGCGCGCCTTGCCGTCCTCGACCTTGTGGCGGCGAATCAGCAGGTGCAGCATCTCGCGCAACTCGTCGCCGATCTTGCCGCCTTCGCCGCGCAGGTTCTCGCGGAACACCGCCAGCAGCGCGTTGACGTGCAACAGGCAAAGCTGGATGTCGTCGGCGGCCAGATCGGTCTTGCCGTCGAGATATTTGCACAGCGTGTCGGCGACCGCGGTCGCCAACGGATAGCCGAAAGTGCCGCTCTGGCCGCGGATCTCGTGCGCGGCGTCGAAGATGCGCTGGCGCTGGCGGCCGATCTGATCGGGCGTCGATTGGATGGCGGCGCGCGCGGTGCGCAGCGCCGCCAGGTGGGATTCGATGTCCTTGAGGAAGCTTTCGGCGAAGGGCTTGATCGCCTTGTCCGACAGCCCGACCGCCTCTTCGATGGTCAGGCCGCCGGTCATGCCGACTTTCTGGCGGATGTGCTTGGGCGGTCGGATGACCTCGGGCTTGCGCGGCGCCATGGGCGATCAGGACTGCCGGTTCTTGCGCCGCTCGGGACCCTTGTAGTTCTCGTCCTGCTTGCGGCGCCGGTCGGGGCCGACATAGGACTGGGTCATGACGAACATCCGCTGGTCTTCGACGATGGCGTGCATGCGCTCGAACAGCTGCTTGGCGGTGATGGGCTTGGCGAGGAACTCGTTGACCCCGGCGTCGCGCGCGATCTCGACCCGATAACGTTCGGTGAATCCGGTCAGCATCAGCACCGGGACGTAGGGATTCGGACTCTGCCCGTCGCGCCGGATGCGCTTGACGAATTCGATGCCGTCGGTGGGCGGCATCGCCCAATCGGTGATCACCATGTCGGGGTTGAAATTCTTGAGAATCTCCCAGGCCATGTCCGAGTTGGCGGCCATCCGCACCTTGGACACGCCGACCACCTCCAACAGCGACTTGATCAAGTCGCGCATCTGCGGGTTGTCGTCAACCACCATGATTTTGAGTTGCGACAGGTTGTAGCCCGGCATTGCCCCTCCCGGCTCGTCCCGCCCGGCCGGACTTGTTCTTGTCGATTCGCGCCCGCCGTATTTTCCGTAGGGTCAGGCACAAAGTAAAGCGCGCGGTGCTGTGACATTTACGTATGATTGCGCTGGCCCGCCTGCGTGGCCGCCTCGGTGGATTGGTGGTGATCGATCTGGGTGGTCGCGCCGGAGGGGGCGGGTTCGGCCGGCGCGAAAGGCGGCATCACCTGGGCCATGCGCTTGTGGCTGACGATGCTGAAGGGGATCAGGGCGACATAAGCCACCCCGATCACGGTCAAGGTCGCCCAGGGCATGGCGGCCAGCGCCGTCGCCAGCACGCCCACCACCAGCAGCATCGGCAGCACCAAATCGCGCCGCACCCGAATCTTCTTGAAGGCGAAGGTCGGGATGCGGCTGACCATGAGGAAGGCGATCACAAGCAGGTGCGCCCCAACCAGGGCCGGGTGGCGGAACGCCGCCAGATCCCACTGGAAAGTGACGATCATCGGCACCACCGCCAGTCCGGCCGCGGCCGGGGCCGGCACGCCGGTGAAGAACATCGCCGCCAGCGCCGCCTTGGCCGGGTCCTCGAGCGCGGTGTTGAACCGCGCCAGGCGCAGCCCGCAGCAGACGATGTAGACCAGCGCCACGATCCAGCCGAAGCGGCCGAATTCGTTCAGGCTCCAAAGATAGGCGACGATGCCCGGCGCCACGCCGAAGCTGACGAAATCGGCCAGCGAATCGAGTTCGGCCCCGAACTTGCCCGCCACCTTCAACAGCCGCGCCAGCCGACCGTCGAGTCCGTCCAGCACGCCGGCCAGCAGGATCGCCACCACCGCCAGCGTCCAATCCTGGCTGAGCGCGAACAGGATCGCGGTCAGGCCCGCGCACAGCGCCAGCACGGTCAGGATGTTGGGCGTCAGCATGATCAGCGGCAAAAGCCGGAGACGGGCGCGGCGCGGGCTTTCCATGGCGTTCGCTCCTCGCGGTCAGCGGCTTTCGCCGCCGCGCTTGGGTTCGCTCGATTGGGCGTCGGCCAGCACGGTCTCGCCGGCGACCGTGGTCTGGCCGATCGCCACCAACGGCACCATGCCGGGTTCGAGATAGACGTCGACCCGGCTGCCGAAGCGGATCATGCCGAAGCGCGCGCCGGCAGCCACCTTGTCCTCGGCATGCAATTCGCAAAGAATGCGCCGGGCGACGAAGCCGGCGATCTGGACGCAGACGATGTCGCGGCCGAAATCGGCGCGATAGCGGATCGCCATGCGCTCGTTGTCCTCGCTCGCCTTGTCGAGTTCGGCGTTGAGGAAGGCGCCGGGGCGATAATGCGTCGCCGTCACCGTGCCGTCGACCGGATTGCGGTTGACGTGAATGTCGAAGGCATTCATGAAGATGCTGATGCGCGGCCGCGGCTGGGCGCCCATGCCGAGCTCGGCCGGCGCCGGCGCATCGACGATCGTCTGGACATAGCCGTCGGCCGGCGCGATCACTAGCCCGGGCGCGGCGCGGGTCGGCGTGACCCGGTCGGGATCGCGGAAAAACCAGGCGCACCAGGCGGTCAGGACGGCTCCGATCCAGCCCAGCGGATCCCACAGCCAAAACAGAAACGCGGTGCCGACCGCGAACAGGGCGATGAAGCGCCAGCCCTCGCGATGGATCGGTACCAGCAGCGGTCGAACGTAGTCGCTCACGCCCCGATCTTAGCACCGTTGGCGGCGCCGTTCACCGTCGCTTCGCCGGTTTCCTGCTGGCGGCGCCACATGCCGGCATAGACGCCCTCGCGTGCCAGCAGGTCTTCGTGGCAGCCGCGTTCGACCACCCGGCCGTCGTCCAGCACCAGGATTTCGTCGGCATGGACCACGGTCGACAGGCGATGGGCGATGATCAGCGTGGTGCGGTTGGCCGAAATCTCCTTGAGGCTGGCCTGGATCTCCTTCTCGGTCGCGGTGTCCAAGGCCGAGGTGGCTTCGTCCAGCACCAGGATCGGCGGGTTCTTGAGGATGGTGCGGGCGATGGCGACGCGCTGCTTCTCGCCGCCCGAAAGCTTGAGACCGCGCTCGCCGACCATGGCCTTCCAGCCGTCGGGCAGGCGCTTGATGAGGTGGCCGAGCTGGGCCAGTTCGGCCGCGCGTTCGACCTCGGCGTCGGTGGCGTCGGGCCGGCCGTAGCGGATGTTGTAGCGCAGCGTGTCGTTGAACAGCACCGTGTCCTGCGGGACGATGCCGATCGCCGCCCGCAGGCTGGCCTGGGTGACGGCGCGGATATCCTGGCCGTCGATGCGGATCGCGCCCTGGGTGGCGTCGTAGAAGCGGAACAACAGCCGCGACACGGTCGACTTGCCGGCGCCCGAGGGACCGACGATCGCCAGCGTGTGCCCGGCCGGAATCCGGAAATCGATCGCCTCCAGGATCGGTCGGCGCGGATCGTAGGCGAAGCCGACCCGGTCGAACTCGACCCCGCCGCCCGTCACCGCCAGCGGCTTGGCGTCGGGCGCGTCGCGGATCTCGGCCTGTTCGCGCAGGAGCCCGAACAGCTTTTCGATGTCGACCAGCGCCTGCTTGATCTCGCGATAGACGAAGCCGAGGAAATTGAGCGGCAAATAGAGCTGGATCATGAAGGTGTTGACGGCGACGAAGTCGCCCAGGGTCATGCTGCCCTCGACGATGCGCAAGGCCGCCATCAGCATCACCGCCGACAGCCCGCAGGCGATGATGAAGCCCTGGCCGATGTTGAGCATCGACAGCGACACCTGGCTGCGCACCGCCGCGGTCTCGTAGCGCGCCAGCGATTCGTCGTAGCGCCGCGCCTCGTGCCCCTCGTTGCCGAAATACTTGACGGTCTCGTAGTTGAGCAGGCTGTCGATCGCCTTGGTGTTGGCCTCGCTGTCGGTCTCGTTCATGGCGCGGCGGAACTTGGTGCGCCACTCGGTCACGGTCAGGGTGTAGACGATGTAGCCGCCGATGGTCAGCAGCGTCGCCAGCGCGAAGCCGACGTCGTAGACGATCATCAGCAGCGCGCAGACCAGCGCCACTTCGAACAGCGTCGGAATGATGTTGAGGACTGTGAACTGGACCATGAACTGGATGCCGGCGGTGCCGCGCTCGATGGCGCGGCTGATGCCGCCGGTCTGCCGCTCGAGATGGAAGCGCAGCGCCAGGCCATGCAAGTGGCGAAAGGTGCCCAGCGCGACCCGGCGCTTGGCGTTCTGCACCACCTTCGAGAACACCGCATCGCGCAACTCGCCGAAACCCTGGCCCAGCACGCGCGCCAGGCCATAGGCGAGGATCAGGCCCAGCGGCAATTGCACCATCAGGCCGGGCGCGTTCATGGCGTCGACCGCGCCCTTGAACAGGAAGGGCACCGACACCGTTGCCAGCTTGGCGGCGATCAGGCAGGCGAAGGCCAACAGCACGCGGCGCTTGAGTTCCGGGCGATCCGCCGGCCAAAGATAGGGCAGGAGGGTACGAACGGTGTCCCAATCGGCGCGGCGGCGCTGGGCCGCCGGATTGGCAGGAGCGGCCGGGGCGGCGCGTTCGCTGGCTGCAACGGTCATGGTCCGGGACACCTTGGCTCTGGCGGGACGAAAGCGGGCGTAGTATAGGCGCGGGACGCGTTTGTCGAGATATGGGATGAGCGAACCCGCTTCGCAAGCCGCTTTCGAGCGTGCCCGCAGCCTGGTGACCCTCGAGCCGCTATTGCCGGCCGGGCTGGTGTTTACGTGGCATGGTCGGCGCTGCGGCTGCCGCATTGCCGAATCGCGCGGCCGGGTGATGGCCGAGATCACGGTCGAGCTGGGGGCTATGCCCTTTTCGGCCGAGGACGGTGGCGCGCGCATGCGGCTCTTGGAGATCCTGCGCCATGGCGGCGGCGATGCCACCGGGCACTATCGTCTGTCGGATCGCGGCCGCTTCCAATATCGCGGCGAGGAGCCGATCGAGCGGCCGGTCTCGGGTGCCGGCATCGTCGCCGCCGTCACCCGTTTCATGCTGCGCGCCAGGCCGTTCCTCTTGCTGGCGGCCGAGAACGGCCCCCGCCGCCGGCCCAACCCCTATCGCCGCCGCGCCTGAGAGCGCGGCCTCACAGTCGGATCAGCTTGACCCGGCGGCCTTCGGCCGCAAGCGACAGCCTTCCCGCCTTCAGCGCCAACGCATCGTCGCCGAACAGCGCTCGCCGCCAGCCATGCAGCGCCGGCAGGTCGGGCGCGTCCTCGGCCGCAAGCGCCTCCAGGTCCTCGGCGTCCGCGACCAGCCGTGGGGCCACGCCCTCGGCCTCGCACTTGGCCTTGAGCAGCACCTTGAGCAGATCGACCAAGGGGCCGAGTTCGGCGCCGTTGGTCCGCCGGCCATTGCGCTCGACCGCGGGTGCAGGCGCGGCCAGCCCGGCCTTGACCGCGGCCAAGAGCGGTTCCGCCAGCCGGCTTTCGGAGAAGCCGCGCGGCAAGAGGCGCACCGAGCGCAAGTCATCGGTCACGCGCGGCGGGTGTGCTGCGATCTCGATCAGCGCCTCGTCCTTGATCAGCCGGCCGCGCGGCAGATCGCGCGCCTGGGCCTCGCGCTCGCGCCAGGCGGCGATCGCCGCCAGCACGCCCAACATGCGCGGATTGCCGCCCCGCACCCGCAGCCGCTTCCAGGCCTCGGCCGGATCGGCGCGATAGAGTGCGGGATCGACCAGCGCCGCCAGTTCCTCGCCCACCCAATCGGCGCGGCCCGACTGGCCCAGCATCTCGGCCAGGCGCTCGTAGACCACGCAAAGATGGGTCACGTCCGACAGCGCATAGGCGATCTGGCGCTCGGACAGCGGGCGCCGCGACCAGTCGGTGAAGCGCGCCGATTTGTCGATCTGGGCGCGCGCCAGCCGCGCCGCCAGGGTCTCGTAGGACGCGGCCTCGCCGAAGCCGCAGACCATGGCGGCGATCTGGGTGTCGAACAGCGGCGCCGGCACCCGGCCCGAGCGGTGCACGAACACCTCGATGTCCTGGCGTGCGGCGTGAAAGACCTTGAGTACCGGCGCCGCCATCAACTGCCACAAGGGCGCAAGATCGATGCCGGCGGCCAGGGGATCGATCGCCGCCGCCTCGCCCGGCACCGCCAGCTGGACCAGGCACAGTTTCGGCCAATAGCTGTTGTCGCGCATGAATTCGGTGTCGATCGCGACATAGGGCGCGGCGGCCAGGCGGGAACACAGCGCCGCGACGGCGGCGGAATCGGTCAACACGGTCATGCGCGCCGGAAACTAGGCAAGCGCCGCGCGCTTGACAAGCCGCGGCGGCCGTGCGTTTTTCCGGCCGCTTTCGCCACGCGAGTTCCGCCATGCATGCCTATCGCACCCATACCTGCGGCCAATTGCGCGCCGAGCATGTCGGCCAAAAGGTCCGCCTCTCGGGCTGGGTCCATCGCAAGCGCGACCACGGCAACCTGCTGTTCGTCGATCTGCGCGACCATTACGGGCTGACGCAATGCGTGCTCGAGACCTCGAGCCCGCATTTCCGAGCGGTCGAGGCGGCGCGGCCCGAAAGCGTGGTGCGGATCGACGGCGAGGTGGTGGCGCGTTCGGCCGAGACCGCGAACGCGAAGCTGCCGACCGGCGCGGTCGAGCTGCGCATCCGCGATTTCGCGGTGCTGTCGGCGGCCGAGCCGCTGCCCTTCCCGGTGGCGCAGGAACACGATTATCCCGAGGACCTGCGGCTGCAATACCGTTTCCTCGATCTGCGGCGCGAGCCCCTGCATTCCTACGTCGTGCTGCGATCCAAGGTCATTTCCTCGATCCGTCGGCGCATGATCGAGCAGGGTTTCGTCGAGTTCCAGACCCCGATCCTGACCGCCTCCAGCCCCGAGGGCGCGCGCGATTTTCTGGTTCCCTCGCGGCTGCATCCCGGCAAGTTCTACGCCCTGCCGCAGGCGCCGCAGCAGTTCAAACAGTTGCTGATGGTGGCGGGGTTCGACCGCTATTTCCAGATCGCGCCCTGTTTCCGCGACGAGGATGCGCGCGCCGATCGCTCGCCGGGCGAGTTCTACCAGTTGGACCTGGAGATGAGCTTCGTCACCCAGGAGGACGTGTTCGCCGCGGTCGAGCCGGTGATCGCCGGCGTGTTCAGGGAATTCACCACGCGTCAGGTCACCGCCTCGCCCTTTCCGCGCATTCCCTATCGCGAGGCGATGCTGAAATACGGCTCGGACAAGCCCGATCTGCGCAACCCGCTGGTGATCGCCGACGTCACCGAGGCCTTCAAGGGCGGCGGCTTCGGCCTGTTCGCCAAGGCGATCGAAAACGGATCGGCGGTGCGCGCCATTCCCGCGCCGGGTGCGGCGTCGCGGCCGCGCTCCTGGTACGACAAGCTCAACGAATGGGCGCGGGCCGAGGGCGCGGGCGGGCTCGGCTACATCGTCTACGAGGCCGCCGGCGCCAAAGGCCCGGTGGCGGGCAAGCTGGACGCCGAGCGCCTGGCCAGGATCAAATCGGCCTGCGGGCTCAAGGACGGCGATGCGGTGTTCTTCGCCTGCGCCAAACCCGATGCCGCCGCCAAGTTCGCCGGCCTGGCCCGCACCCGCATCGGCCAGGAACTGGACCTGATCGAGAAGGGCGCCTATCGCTTCTGCTGGGTGGTCGACTTCCCGATGTTCGAATGGAACGAGGACGAGAAGAAGATCGACTTCTCGCACAATCCGTTCTCGATGCCGCAGGGCGAGCTGGAAGCGCTCAAGACCAAGGACCCGCTCGAGATCCTGGCCTTTCAATACGACATCGTCTGCAACGGGGTCGAACTCAGCTCGGGCGCGATCCGCAACCACAAGCCCGAGGTCATGGTCGAGGCCTTCCGCATCGCCGGTTACGGCGAGGACACGGTCAAGGCCAAGTTCGGCGGCATGTACAACGCTTTCCGCTTCGGCGCGCCGCCGCATGGCGGCTCGGCGCCAGGCATCGACCGCATCGTCATGCTGATCGCCGACGTGCCCAACTTGCGCGAGGTGGTGGCGTTCCCGATGAACCAGCAGGCGCAGGACCTGATGATGGGCGCGCCGACCGCGCCCAGCGAGCGCCAGCTGCGCGATGTCCATATCCGCGTCAGCCTGCCGCCGAGCGTGAAGAAGGAGTAGGGGATGCGGCCCTGGGAGGGAGTGGTGCCCAGGGACGGAATCGAACCGCCGACACGGGGATTTTCAGTCCCCTGCTCTACCGACTGAGCTACCTGGGCACGGGCGCGCTGTTTATTCGAAAAGCGCCGCACTGTCCAGGAATTCGCGCGTCACTCGGTGCGGTCCTCGTCGTCGTTGTCGGCGCGCGGCGCATCCAAGGGCGGTCCCGGAATGACATAGCCCTCGCCCAGCCAGCGGCCGAGATCGAGCTGCTTGCAGCGCGGCGAGCAGAACGGCCGTGCCGCGTCGGATGCGGGCTTGCCGCAGATCGGGCAGGGGGAGGGGGCGTGGCTCATCGCGGGCGCGCGACGATCCTATCGCCGCCGGCATCTTCGATCCAGGTGACGACACAGCCGGCGCGGCGGGCGAGCTGTTCGCGCCGGTCGGATGGAATCGCCGCCAGCACCTCGGCCGTGGCGTGGATCGCAAGGCCCGCGGGCGAACGCCCCCGCGCCTCGCGCAGGGCCGCGCGCAAAAGGTCATGGGCGCGCGTCGCCGGACTGGGCACGAAACGGGTCTCGATGCCGCCCAGCCGCTCGGCCAGCGTCGCCCCCTCGCGGCGGCGAGTCAGCTCGATCAAGCCCATGGGCGAAAAGCCCAGCACGTCGCTGGCCAGGGGATCGTCGGCCAGCGCGCGCGCCAGCCGCTTGAGCAGGGCCTGGCGGCGCGGCAGGCGCGGCGGGTCGATCGCCACCTGGCCGCCGATGCGCCGCAGCCGCAATTGCCGGGCGATCATGTCCATCGCCGCCAGCGCCGCTTCGGCCGGTTTGCGGCCTTGGGAGTCGATGTCGATCGCGGTCAGCGCGGCCGCGGTCTCGATCGCGATCCGCCCGCCGCCGGGGATCGCCAGCACAGGCACGAGCGCGGCTTCGATCGCGGCATCGACGCCGCGCGCTCGGAACAGCGGCTCGACCTCGCGCCAGAGTTTCGCCGCCGGCGCGCGCGCCAAATCCTCGGCATCGTCGACCCAGATCGCGGTCGCGCCATCGGCGCGATCGCGCAGCATGCGGTCGATCTCGTCCGCTGCCGGCACCAGCACGCTGCCGGGGCGCGCTGCGCCGGGCGAGGTTTCGGCGGCGATAGCGACCCGCGCACCCTTGCCGGCGGCTTGCGGGCGACGGATGCGCAGCGCCAAGCGCCGGCCTTCGGGCGGATAAGGCGGGGCGCAGCGCAAGAAACCCGGCAGGTCCTGGCCGATGTCGACAAAGGCGCCGCCGAGATCGGGCGCCGCCGCCAGCACGCGGCCGGCGATCACGTTGCCGGCGGGCGGCGGATCGTCCTCGCGCGCGATCGCCAGTTCGACGGTCTCGCCGTCGATCAGCAGCGCGGCGCGGGTCTCGCCCAAGCCGCGTTCGATCAGGATCTCAGTCGCCGGCATCGGCCAAAAGCGCGCGCACGTCGTAAAGCGGCAGGCCGACCACGCCGGAATACGATCCCGCCAGCCAGCGGATCAGTCCGGCGGCGGCGCCCTGCACGGCATAACCGCCGGCCTTGCCCTTCCATTCGCCGCCGGCGAGGTAAGCCGCGATCTCGTCTGGCGTCAGGCGCTTGAAGGCAACCACGCTTTCGGACAGGCGGCAGCGCGGCGCGGCGCCGGGCGCGATCAGGCAGAGGGCGCTGAACACGCGATGGCGGCGGCCGGACAGCAACTCGAGGCAACGTCGCGCCTGGGTCTCGTCCTCGGCCTTGGGCAGGATGCGGCGGCCGAGCGCGACCACGGTATCGGCCGCCAGCACGCGCGCCTCGGGCCGCAGCGCCGCTACCGTCTCGGCCTTGCGGCGGGCCAGGCGCAGCGCGTGCGCGCGCGGTGGTTCGTCGCGCAAGGATGCTTCGTCGATCGCCGCCGGCAGGACCTCGTCGGGAATCAGGCCGATCTGGCGCAAAAGATCGAGGCGCCGGGGCGAGGCCGAGGCCAGGACCAGGGGCGTCCGGCCGGGCGCCACGCGCGGCCTATTTGTAACGGAAGGTGATGCGGCCCTTGGTCAGATCGTAGGGCGTCATTTCGACCAGGACCTTGTCGCCGGCCAGGACGCGGATGCGGTTCTTGCGCATCTTGCCCGAAGTGTGGGCCAGGACCATGTGGTTGTTTTCGAGCCGGACGCGGAACATGGCATTGGGCAGAAGTTCGGTGACGACCCCGGGAAACTCGATCAGCTCTTCCTTGGCCATTCGCGCTCCTTGGACTGGCGGCAGGGCGGAGATATGCGCCCGGGACCGGCCCCGGTCAAGGGTTTAGCGCGAAGTCGCGGTCTCGCGTTGGGCCAAGCGGGCGCGGATGGCTTCGACGATCAGATAAGGGGAAAATTCCCGCACTTCGCGGCCGTGGTTCCGTACCAACTGTTCATAGACCGAAAGCACGGTCATCGCTGGTAACGCTTCCAACACCGCGTCGATCAGACGCATGATCTCTTCATTGGTTGCAATGCTCACTAGACCTCCCCCAGGCCTGGTTCACGCGAGTCGGATATTGCCTCTCAACCTATGGTCGCGTCTACTCCTTTATGAGGATTGTGCCGCTGCGGGGCAGGTTTCAGATTTGGATGCAGGATTCGGCCGGACAGAGTTTCCCACCCATGCCTTCGCAGCGGCCAAGAGCCCCAAGACCAAGGCAAAGCCGCCCAACTGCTGCCGGTGCCAAGGCACCGGTAGTGGTTGGGCAGAGGTCGGCCATGGTCGCCTATTGCATTGCCGCCGAATTTTTCCCCATCGATCGTGCCCTAGGCCTCCGCCAAGCTGGGCATCACCGTCGGCAGGGCGCGCACGCGGCTCAAGACCCTGTTCCTCAAGACCCGTACGAGGCTGCAATTCGAGATGCTGCTCTTGCCGACCGGCGGGCTGACCGGGCTCGACTTGGGCCGATGGCGGATCAGACCGTCGGTCCGCCGGACATGTCGAAGCGGCGCTTGATCTTGGCCATCAGCTGATCGCGCAGCGCGCGATAGCCCTCCAGCACCGTCTCGCGCCCGCCCTCAACCGCCGAGGGATCGGGCGTCGGCCAGTATTCGACCTCGCAGGCCGAGGTGCGGGTCATCTCCATCGCCTTGTGATGCGCCTCGGGCGATAGCGAGACAATGAGGTCAAAGGACCCGTCCTGCAAATCGTCGAAGCTTTTGGGACGGTGGCGCTGGAGGTCGATGCCGATCTCCTCCAGCACCGCCACCGCGAACGGATCGAGCGGTCCCGGGCGCACGCCTGCCGAATCGACGAACACCCGCCGCGCCAGCAGGTGCTTGGCGATGGCTTCGGCGATCGGCGAGCGGATGGCGTTGCGGCTGCAGGCGAACAGCACGCTGGCCGGCGCGCGGCCCATCTCACGGCCCCTTGGCGTAAAGCGCGCAGATCAGCGTGAACAGCCGCCGCGCGGTGTCGAAGTCGATCTCGATCTTGCCCAACAGGCGCTGGCGCAGCAGTTCCGAGCCTTCGTTGTGCAGGCCGCGGCGGCCCATGTCGATCGCCTCGATGCGCGATGGGCTGGCGGTCTTGATCGCCTGAAAATAGCTGTCGCAGATGTCGAAGTAGTCCTTGACCACGCGCCGGAACGGCACCAGCGACAGCATCACCGCCCGCAGCGGCCGGTCGCTGTCGTCGCGGATGTCGAACACCAGCCGGCCCTCGGCCACCGCCAGGCGAAGATGGAACGGGCCGTCGCCGCCCTCGGCCAGGCCCTCGGGCCGGAAGCTGTTGTGCTCGATCAGGTCGAAGATCGCCACCCGCCGCTCGTGGTCGACGTCGGCGTCGCGCCAGCCGATCGAGGCCTCGTCCAGCGTCAGCTTGACGATGCGACGGCGGTCCTCGGCCATCGCCTAGCGCTTGGTCGAGTTGAGCCGCAGCGTCACCGACAGCGCGTGCGCGGCAAGGCCCTCGGCCTCGGCCAATGCCGCGGCGGCGGGGCCGATGCGCCGCATCGCCTCGGCATCGCAGCCCATGATGCTGGAGCGCTTGACGAAATCCAGCACCGACAGGCCCGAGGCGAAGCGCGCGGCGCGGCTGGTGGGCAGGACGTGGTTCGAGCCGGCGACGTAGTCGCCCAGCGCCTCGGGGGCATGGCGGCCGAGGAAGATGGCGCCGGCATGGCGAATGCGCGGCAGCAGCGTGTCCGGCCGCGCCACCATCAGCTCGACATGCTCGGGCGCCAGCCGGTCGACCAGCTTGCAGCCGGCCTCGAGATTGCCGACGCGCAGGATGGCGCCGTGATCGGCCCAGCTCTTGGCGGCGATCGCGCGCCGTGGCAGGGTCTCCAGCAGCCGCGCCACCGCCTCGTCGACCGCATCGGCCAGCTCGCGGTCGTCGGCGATCAGCACCGCCTGGCTGGATTCGTCGTGTTCGGCCTGCGACATCAGGTCGGCCGCCACCCAGCGCGGATCGGCGGCGCGATCGGCCAGCACCACGATCTCGGACGGGCCGGCGATCAGGTCGATGCCGACCTGGCCGAACACCAGCCGCTTGGCGGCGGCGACATAGGCGTTGCCGGGACCGACGATCTTGTCGACCGGGGCGATGCTGGCGGTGCCGTAGGCCAGCGCCGCCACCGCCTGGGCGCCGCCGACGCGCCAGATCTCGTCGATGCCGAGCAGCCGGGCGGCGGCGCAGACCAGGGGGTTGAGCCTTCCCTCGGGCGTCGGCATGGCCACCGCCAGCCGGCCGACGCCGGCGACCCGGGCGGGGATGGCGTTCATCAGCAGCGAGGAGGGGTAGGCCGCGAGCCCGCCCGGAACGTAAAGCCCGACCGAGTCCAGCGCCGTCCAGCGCCAGCCCAGCCGCACGCCGTCGGCATCGACGAAATCCTCGTCCTCGGGAATCTGGCGACGGTGATAGGCCTCGATCCGCCGCGCCGCCAGCTTCAGCGCCTCGACCGCGGCCTCGGGCGCCTGCTTGGCGGCGGCCTCGATCTCGCCGTCGCTCAGCCGCAGCGTGGCCTCGGTCGGCTCGATGCGATCGAGCCGCCGCGTGTGCTCGATCAGCGCGGCATCGCCGCGCGCTCGCACGTCGGCGACGATCTCGGCGGCGACGCGGTCGACCGCCTCGGCGGTGTCGCGCTTCTTCGCCAGCAGCGCGGCGAAACCGGCGTCGAAATCCTTGGCGGAGGCGTCAAGTCGCCTGACCATCGGTGGCCTCCTTGAAGCGCGCGATCCAGCGGTTGATCTCGTCGGAGCGGGTCTTGAGCGCGGCGCGGTTGACCGCCAGCCGCGCGCTGACGTCGAGGATGCGTTCGACCTCGACCAGGCCGTTGTCGCGAAGCGTGCGGCCGGTCGCGACCAGATCGACGATGCGCCCGCACAGGCCCAGCGCCGGCGCCAGTTCCAAGGCGCCGTTGAGCTTGATGCACTCGGCCTGGACGCCGCGGCGGGCGAAATGGCGCCGGGTCAGGTTGGGATACTTGGTGGCGACGCTGACGTGGCTCCAGCGCCGGGGATCGTCGCCGGCCCGCATCGCCTCGGGCACCGCCACCGCCAGGCGGCAATGGCCGATGCCGAGATCGAGCGGGGCGTAGATCTCGGAATAGTCGAACTCGGCCAGCACGTCCGAGCCGGCGATGCCCAGTTGCGCCGCGCCGAAGGCGACGAAGGTGGCGACGTCGAACGAGCGCACCCGCACCAGCTCGATCTCGGGCCGGCTGGTGCGGAACAACAGCCGGCGCGATTCCTCGTCGGCCAGTTCGGGTTCGGGCTCGATGCCGACGCGCGCCAGCAGCGGCAGCGCCTCGGCCAACAGCCGGCCCTTGGGCAGGGCGATGATCAGGCGATCCATGACGCGCTCAGCCGCCGGCTTCGAGCTTGTGCTCGGGACGCGGCGCCGCGTGCAGCGTATCCGGCCGGTCGGCCAGATAGGCCGCCAGCCGATCCGCCTCGATGCGCAGTTCGGCGCCGCCGGCGAAATCGAGCGACACCGCGACGCCGCCATCGGCCAGCGGTTCGCAGCGCAGCGACAGAAGTTCCAGCGTGGCGTGGCGGTGTTGGCGCGGGATGCCGATCGACTTGACGCCGCGCACGAATTCGAAATGCAGCCCCGCCAGCACGCGCTGGCCGACCGGCCCGCCCTTGCAGCATTCCCAGCAGTAGCGCGAGACCAGAAGCGCGAAGCGGCGCTGCTCGGCCAGCCAGGCCAGGTCGCCGACCTGGGTCACGGCATCCTGCAGCATCGAGGACATGACCGTGAGGTCCTCGACGTCGCCGGCGCGGAGCTTGAGGGTGCCGGGCGTGGCCATGCTCAGCCCCGCTCGCGCAGACGCTCGACCTCGGCGCCGGCGGCGGCCAGCTTGGCCTCCAGCCGCTCGTAGCCGCGATCGAGGTGATAGACCCGGTTGACCACGGTCTCGCCCTCGGCGGCGAGCCCGGCCAGCACCAGCGAGACCGAGGCGCGCAGATCGGTCGCCATCACCGGCGCCCCGCGCAGCACCGCCACGCCGCGGACAATGGCCGAGGCGCCGTGGACGGTGATGTTGGCGCCCATGCGCGCCAACTCCGGCACGTGCATGAAGCGGTTCTCGAACACGGTCTCGGTGATCATCGAAGCGCCCTCGGCGATGGCCGCCAGCGCCATCATCTGCGCCTGGACGTCGGTCGGGAAGCCCGGAAACGGTTGGGTCATGACATCGACCCCGCGCGGACGCGTGCCGTTGCGGGCGATGCGCAGGCCGTCGGGCAGTTCCTCGATCTCGGCGCCGGCGGCCTGGAGGCGCTCCAGCACCGCGCCGAGATGGAGCGCGCTTGCGCCCCGAAGCGTGACCTCGCCGCCCGCCACCGCCGCCGCCAAGGCATAGGTCGCGGCTTCGATGCGGTCGGGCAGGACGCGGTGCGCGGCGCCCCCGAGGCGTTCGACGCCGTCGATGACGATGCGGTTGCCGCCCGCGCCTTGGACGCGCGCGCCCATGGCATTCAGGCACTCCGCCAGATCCTCGATCTCGGGCTCGCGCGCGGCGTTGTCGAGCACGGTGCGGCCGCGCGCCAAGCTGGCGGCCATCATCAGGTTCTCGGTCGCGCCGACCGAGACCTTGGCGATCTGGATCTCGGCGCCGACGAGACCCTTGGGCGCCGCGGCGACGACATAGCCGTCGGTCAGCTCGATGCGCGCGCCCAATTGCTGCAGGCCGGCGAGATGCAGGTCGATCGGCCGCGTGCCGATGGCGCAGCCGCCGGGCAGCGAGACCTTGGCTTTGCCGAAGCGTGCCAACAGCGGCCCCAGCACCAGCACCGAGGCCCGCATCTTGCGCACCAGGTCGTAGGGCGCGACCAGGCTTTTGACGTCGCGCGCCGCCAGCCGCAGCCCGCGATCCGCGCCTTTGCCCTCGGCCTCGATCTCGATCTCGACCCCAAGCTCGGCCAAGAGCCGCGCCATGGTGTCGATGTCGGCGAGATTCGGCACGCCCGCCAGCGCCAGCGGCCGCTCGGACAACAGCGCAGCCGCCATCAGCGGCAGGGCCGCGTTCTTGGCGCCGCTGATCGGGATCGTGCCGGAGAGCGGCCGACCACCCTTGATGCGGATGCGATCCATGCTGTCCTGCCGGGAGACGAACGGCGCGGGTTTTAGAGCAATCCCGCGCGCGCCTCAAGCCTGGCGCCGAAATCGGGCGGATCCCGGCGCCGTCGGCGCGATCATTCGGGGGCGTGGAGTCCCGTCGGCGCCCGGATCGCGATGCGGGCGGTTACGCTCAGGGATGCGGGATCCAGCGCCAGGACTTCGTCGGCGGCGGTCAGCGCGACCATGATCCGGCCGCCGCTCCGGTCGAGCGCCGCCGCTCCCAAGGCGCGGCCCGGGCGCGGAGTCGCGGCGGCAACAACGCGCCGACGAGCAAGGTCGAGCACCTCGATGCGATCGCCGGCGATGGCGATGGCATGGCCGGGTTGGGGATGCGCCAAGAGCCGGCCTCCGGGCCGGCTTAGCGGCATTTGTCCGACCAGGCGCCAGTCGACGGCGGAAACCAGGGCGATGGCGGCGGGTTCGACGATCGGAATCGCCACCAGTTCCGCGCCGGCCGCCAAGGCCTTGCCGGCGGCGTATTGCCCCTTCAGGGCTACGGCCGCGAACACCCGCCCGATATAGAGATCGAGCCCGCGAGCGACGGAAGCGCCAGGTCCGAGGCCGAGCAAATGCTCGCCGTCGGGCAGGGCGACGATCTCGGTCATGACGTCGGGCAGCGGCATCCGGCGCGGAAGAAAGCGCGGCACGGCGGCGGGCGGCCCGTCATTGCGATAGTCGTGCACCCAGCCGCGATGGGGCGGGTTGTCGCCAAGCGGTATCTCCCAAACCTCGGCAAGATCGGAAAAACCGACCAAGAAACTCTTGCGCGCGGGCAAGGCAAGCACCGCCGCGGGCGTCGGCGTATGGCCGCCCTCGATGCGCAGCGGAATGGAATGTCGCTCGGTCAAATCGGCCATCGCCAAGATCGACAGCGAGGGCGGCGCGAGGGTCGCAACCACGACCAGATCGCCGTCTCCCGAGGCCGCCAAGCCTGCCGGCCGGCCGCGCAGCCGCACCTGACCGACGATCCGGCCGGCGGCCAGGTCGATCCTGACGGCATGGCCGTCTTCAGTGGCGAGGACGGCCTGGCGTCCGGCCGGGTCGAAGCGGACGCTCGCGAGCGGCGCGGGCAACTGACCGATGTCGATCGCCTGGTCGTCGGCGATGACCGCGAGGTGGCCATGCTCGCCCATGGCCAGGACGGCCGCCGAGGCGGGCTGGACGAATGCCAGTGCCGCTAACATCGTGACGGTGCGCGACAGCGCTTGGGTCATGATCGGTCCCGTCTAGGGCATGATCGATCTGTCTTGAACCATAGAGTTCAAGACAGATCGCGGATCATGCCCTCGTATCCTGCTCTGGACCGCGATTCACGGTTCATAGGGAATCGCGGCCGTGATTCCCAATGAACCGATCGCGGTCTAGGGCCGGACAACGACCGAGCCGACCATGCCCTCCTGTTGCCAATGCGGGCCGCAAAGATAGCCATGCGTCCCCGGCGGCAAGTGTCGACATGCTCGCCGCCGAAGAGGCGGGCCGATTCCTCGCGTCCGGCGGCCTTGAACCAGACGCTGTGCGACGTCCGCCGATCGACATTGACGAAGCGCAGCGTGGTGCCGGGCGCGACCGCGATGCTGAGCGGGCAGAAGCTGTGCTTGTACATGGTCACGACCGGAACGCCGGCGGCGGAACTGGGTTGGCCGAAAACCTCCCGGTAGCGCTGCTCGGCCTCGGCGCAAATCTCGCGCTGCAGCGCGGCCTTGTCGGCCTGGGCGGCGGCGCCCATCGCCATCAGGCACCCGACCACGGCCGCGATCGCCCGCTCCATGACGCCGCGATCCCGCGGACCTATCGCTTGCGGGCGTTGATGTCCGCCCCCGGCGTATCGAGACCGAAGCGGTAGTCGACCGAGACGTGGTGGAAGCGCGCGGCGCTGAAGTCGTCGTGGACGGCGAAGCCAAGGGTGTATTCCTTGCCCGGTTCCAGGCTCACGTCGCCGGGCTGGTCCGACCGCAACGGCCGCCGCAGCATCACCGTCCAGACGCCGTTTTCGAGCCCGCCTTGGCCTTCGATCTTGACGCCGCCGGTCATCACGCGCTCGGCCATGACGTGGCCGTTCTCGACCGTGCCGTCGGCCGACCAGCGCATCAGATCCATGAAGGTCCCGCCCTTGAGCAGGGCTTCGAGATCCGCCGCCGGCTTGAGCTTGTCCCAGCCGCCGCGCGGGCCGTCGCTGCCTTGGATTTCGATCGCGGTCCGCGATTCCGGAATGTATTTGGTGACCACCTTGCCGGCGGGCGCCGAGGGCATCGATCGCGAATCGTGATGGCACGTCGCCCAACAGCTCGATTGGTCGACGCGCTCGATGCCGGTGCCGGCGATCATGATCGCCAGCTTGGTCGCATTCTTGGCATCCATCTTGCCGCCGGGCACGAAGGGCGCGGGGGCATGCGGCGTGTCCGGCCACTGGAAGCGCAGGCTCAGGGTCTGGCCGTCGTGCATCGCTTGGACCTTGAGATCGATGAAGGGCCGCTTGCCTGGGATCGGCGTCGCCTCGACCTTCTGGCCGGAGACGATCTTGGCGCCCATTTCCTTGGCTTCCTTGGCGTGGCAGGTCGAGCAGCGATCGCCGGCGCGCAGGAAGGCGCGGGCGCCGCCATGATCCTTGCCGGTCAGCAGCCACTCGTAGGACGCCTGCCCGGGATAGAACAGCGGCACGGTGACCGCCTCGACATCGCCCCAGGCGCCGGCCGAAGCGGGGGCGGTGGAAGCAGCGGCGGCGGTCGCCGCAGGGGCCGAGGCGGCGGAGGCGACCGGGGCGGCGGCGGGGGGCGATGCCGGCATGGCGGCCTGCGCCTTCGCTGCCTTCTCCTTGGCGGCGATGCGATCGAGGCTGTCGAGGAATTCCCTCGGCACCGGCCGCGCATCGGCGGGAATCGGCCGCTCGAGTCTCTCGAGCTCGGCCTCGGCCAGGCGGTCGCGGACATTCTTGTGGGCGATGCCCTTGTGGCAGTCGATGCAGGTGTTGCCGGCCTGCATGGCATCGAGATGCGGCTTGCGCGCGCGGGGGCGCTGAAGTTCGGGACTCATCGACTGCAGGGTGTGGCAATTGCGGCATTCGCGGCTGTCGGTCTGCTTCATCGAAGTCCAGACCCGCTTGGCGAGCTCGAGGCGCCGGGCCTCGAATTTCTCGGGCGTGTCGACCGTGCCGAGCGCCCAATGGAACAGCTCGTTGGTGGCCTGGATCTTGCGCGCGACCTTATGAACCCAGGGATTGGGGACGTGGCAATCCGAGCAGGTGGCGCGAACGCCGGTGCGGTTTTGAAAGTGTATGGTGTCGCGATACTCGGCGTAGACGTTGTCCCGCATTTCGTGGCAGGAAGTGCAGAATCCCATGGTGTTGGTGGCTTCCATCGCGGTGTTGAAGCCGCCCCAGAAAACGATGCCGCCGAAAAATCCCACGGCCAGGATCGCCAGCAGCGAGTAGCGGGAACTCGGCCGCGTCAGGACGCCCCACAGCGCGGCCAGGCCGCTGGTGGATGGTTGGGACATGCGCGAGGCTCTTTCCGTCGTCGCGGGTGGAGGAAAACGGGGCGCCGGGGAGAGATCCCGGCGCCCCGCCGGTCCTAGTAGATGTCCTTCTGCGTGTTGTAGACGTTGAACTTGCCGGTCGGCGTGATCATTTTCGGATCCTTGATCACCGCCTTCAGTTTCAGCGTCGCGTCGTCATAGATGACGATGGCCGACGGATCGGTCTTGCCGGCCCAGACCGAGATCCAGACCTCGTCGCCCTTTTCGTTGTACTCGGGATGGACGGCGCGCCGTACCGCCTTCATCTCGGGCAGGCCGGCATCCTTGGCGACCGCCAGTTTGACCGGCGCCTTGGACAGGTTGTTGAGGTCGAACACCACCACCGACTCGGCCAATTCGCGTTCCGGGTTCTGCGGCAGATCGACCCACAGCTTGCGCGACTTGGGATGGGTCTTGACGAACAGGTTGCCGGCGCCCGGGACCTTGAGTTCCTGCACCACCTTCCAGGCGTTGGCCTTGTGCTTCTCGGGATCGGTGCCGATCAGGGTGACGACGTCGGCGCCGAGGTGCCCGGTCGCCCACACCGGCCCGAACTGGGGATGGGTGAAGTTGGCGCCGCGGCCGGGGTGGGGGATCTTCTGGGTGTCGACCAAGGCCGCGAGCTTGCCTTCCTTGGTGTCGACCACCGCGATCTTGTGCGAGGCGTTGGCGGCCACCAGGAAGTAGCGCTTCGAGGCATCCCAGCCGCCGTCATGCAGGAACTTGGCGGATTCGATCACCGTCTGCTTGAGGTTCTTGATGTCGGAATAGTCGACCAGCAGGATCTGTCCGGTCTCCTTCACGTTGACCACCCATTCGGGCTTGATGTGCGAGGCGACGATCGATGCGACGCGCGGTTCGGGGTGATATTCGCCGTCCACCGTCATGCCGCGGGTCGAAACCACCTTGAGCGGCTTGAGGGTTTCGCCCTCGGTGATGACGTATTGCGGCGGCCAGTAGGTGCCGACGATGGCGTATTTGTCCTCGTAGCCCCGGTACTTGGAGACGTCGACCGAGCGCGCGTCGGCGCCGGCCTTGAGGGTCGCCACCACCGACGGAGTCTCCATCCACATGTCGATCAGGCTGGTCAGCCCGTCGCGGCCGATGGTGTAGACGTAGCGCCCGGAATGCGACAGGCGCGAGATGTGGACGGCGTAACCGGTCTTGACGATCGACGAGATCTTCTTGTTGTCGCCGTCGATCAGCGCGACCTCGCCCGAGTCGCGCAGCGTCACCGCGAAGACGTTCTTGAGGTTGAGCGAGTTCATCTGCTTGGTCGGACGCTTGTCGGGCGGAACGATCAGCTTCCAGCTTGCCAGCATCTCCTTCAGGCCGTGCTCGGGCGGCACGTCGGGCGCGGTCTGGATGTACTTCGCCATCGCCACGATCTCGTCCTTCGACAGGATGTCGTCGAAATTGACCATGCCGCCGTCGGTGCCAAGCGCGATGATGCGCTCGAGCCGCTGCTGGCCGAGCTTGGTCATGGCATCGGGCTCGAGGTTCTTGCCGGTGGCGCCCTTGCGCAGCACGCCATGGCAGCCGGCGCAGCGCTCGAAATAGATCTGCTTGGCCTTGGCGCGATCGTCGGCCGAAAGCTGCACGTTCTGAGCCAGGACCGCGGTCGCCGAACCGGCGGTGATGGCGATGCCGGCCGTCAAGCCCAGCAAGGCGCCGCTGATCGACGGCAATTTCCTGATCGATGTCATCGTGAATCCTCCTGTTGCGAATGGCGGCAGCCGAAGATCGGCGCCGCGCGCCTCGGACGAGTGGAAGGGAACTTAAGAACGCGGTGACGCACGTCATTGATTCAAGTCAAAACGACTTGGCGAAATCGCGGTTTTCGGGTCGGGAGCGGAAATAAATTCGATCCGCTTGATGCAGCGACAAGTTTCCATATGTCGACGGTCAAATTTCGATCCCGGAAAACGACAAGATCGATATCGGCGCGACTATGGGGCGATCTGACCGCTCCCGAGCTGACCCCTGCCGAAAAATCGAGAGGACGGATGCGCTCGATCGATTCGAATCGATGCGCCTCGGGAACCGATCTTGCGCCGCTGCGCGCACGGCGGTTCTTTCGCTTCGCGCTTTGTCATGCGCGCCGAAATTTTCGGCAGTCCGCTAATCGGACTCCGACCGGCGGGGAGGGCGGGTCGCCGCGATCGGCGCCGCGGCGGATGCGGTGCGCTCGGCGCGGGCGCGGGCCTGATCCTTGCGGCGGACGAGATTGCGCCGCAGCGCTTCCGCTCGGCGCTCGGTCTTGGCGGCGGTGCGGTCCGCCGCGCCTTGCTTTGGGCGATCGACCATGGCCTTGCCTCGTGCCGGCCACTATGGCATGAAACGGCCCCTTTCGGTCGGTTTGCCCACATAGCTCAGAGGTAGAGCACCCCCTTGGTAAGGGGGAGGTCGAAGGTTCGATTCCTTCTGTGGGCACCAGCTTTCCAACTTCATCGGCGGCCCCCAAAAAAAACCGCGCGGGGTTGCCCCCGCGCGGCGTCAGGCTTGAACCCCGACTTGGGTTACATCTGCGCGTACTTGCCGTCCTTCCAGACATAGAACACGTATTGCGGGTTGCGGCGATCGCCCTTGGCGTCGAACTGCAGCTTGCCCAGCACCGTGTCGAAGGTCTTTTCGCGCAGGTTCTTGGACAGGTCGGCGACCTTGGTCGACTTGGCCGAGTTGACCGCCTGCGCCCAGACCTGGATGGCGGCGTAGGTGTAGAGGGTGTAGCCCTCGGGATCGAACTTCTGGGCCTTGAACTTCTCGACCACGGCGGCGGCCGAGGCATACTTGCGCGGATCGGGCTCGAAGGTCATCAGCGTGCCCTGGCCGGCCGGACCCGAGATCTTCCAGAACTCGTCGGTCACCAGCGCGTCGCCCGAGACCATCACCGCCGTGTTCATGCCCTGCTCGCGCGCCTGGCGCACGATCAGGCCGGCCTCGGTGTGATAGCCGCCGACGTAGATGACGTCGACCGCGGCCGCCTTCATCTTCGACACCAGCGCGTTGAAGTCCTTGTCGCCCTGGGTGTAGGCCTCGTACATCACCTCTTTCTTGCCGCGCTTGTTGAACTGCTTCTTGAACTCGTCGGCCAGGCCTTTGCCGTAGGCCGACTTGTCGTGCAGGATCGCCACCTTCTTGTCGCCCATCTTGTCGGCGATGTAGTTGCCGGCGGTGATGCCCTGATAGTCGTCGCGGCCGCAGACGCGGGCGACGTTCATCCACTTCTTCTGCGCCGCGTCGTCGGTGAACTTGGGATTGGTCGAGGCCGGCGAGATCTGCATGATGCCGGCTTCGTTGTAGACCTCGGAGGCCGGGATCGAGCTGCCCGAGCAGAAATGCCCGCCGACGAAGGCCACCTTCTTCGAGACGAAGGAGTTGGCCACCGCCACCGCCTGCTTGGGATCGCAGGCATCGTCGCCGATCTCGAGCTTGATCTTCATGCCGCCGACGCCGCCGACGGCATTCAGGTCCTTGACCGCCATTTCGGCGCCGCGTTTCATCTGCTCGCCGAAAGCGGCGTATTGGCCGGTCATCGGCCCGGCCACGGCGATGGTGATCTCCTTGGCCTGCGCCAGCGCCTGGCCGCCGGCCAGCGCCAGAGCGGCGATCGCCGCGCCGGCCGTCAAATGCTTGAGCATGTGGGTCTCCCTTTTGTCCCCAGCTAGGTCGCGGCAGCCCCCTGGCCCCCGCCGATGGAACCGATTAAGCCATGCCGCGCGGCGGGCGACAAGGGTGCCGATTCTACCCGCGCGAGCGGTAGCGCCATGCACCGTCGCGCTCGTAAAGCCAGGGATACTGACCAATCATCCGCGCGACATGAGTCAGCCGCCACGAGGCGAGTGCGATTCCGCCCAGCGCCAGATAGGCGATGCCAAGCCCGCTTGCCGACAAAAGTTCGCCGCCGAACAGCGCAAAGGCGAGAAAGCGGTCGGCCAAGGTCAACAGCAAGGCATAGAGCGCCGCCAGGCGCGCCGGCTTCCAGCCCATCGCCACCGCCTGCCCGGTCATGAAGGCGGCGAAGCCCATGAACGGCAAGGTGAACAGCAGGAAAGCGAGGGGCGGGGTGCCGAGCCAGTCCATGTCAATCGCTCCGCCCGCCTTCGAGATAGGCCGCCCGCACCTCGTCGTTGGCCAGCAGTTCGCTGCCGCTGCCCTGCATCACGACGCGGCCTTGGGCCAGGACATAGCCGCGATGGGCCAGGCGCAGCGCATGATGGGCGTTCTGCTCGACCAGGAAGACGGTGGTGCCGGCCTGGTTGATCTGGCGGATGACCCCGAAGATCTGCTTGACGATCAGGGGCGCAAGTCCGAGCGAAGGCTCGTCCAACAGCAGCAACCGCGGCCGGCTCATCAGCGCTCGGCCGATCGCCAGCATCTGCTGCTCGCCGCCCGAAAGCGTGCCGCCGCGCTGCTCGCGCCGCTCGGCCAGGATCGGGAACAGGGCGAAGACGCGTTCGAGGTCGACTTCGAGATGCGCGGGATCGGCCACGGTCGCGCCCATCATCAGGTTTTCCAGCACGCTCATGCGCGGGAAGACGCGTCGTCCCTCCGGCGCGATGGCGAGACCGCGGCGGACGATGGCGTCGGTCGGCAGGCCGGTGATGTCCTCGCCCTCCAGCCGGACGCGTCCGGCCTGGGCGCGGGGATTGCCGAACACCGTCATCAAGAGGGTCGACTTGCCGGCGCCGTTGGCGCCGATCAAGGCGACGATCTCGCCCGCGGCGACCGACAGCGTGACCCCGCGCAGCGCCTCGATCCGGCCGTAGAACGTGTGGACGCCCTCGATCGCCAGCATCAGGCGGCGTCCTCCTCGCCGAGATAGGCCTTGATCACGCGCGGATCGCTGCGCACCGCGGCCGGCGGGCCGTCGGCGATCTTGCGGCCGTATTCCAGCACGACGATGTGGTCGGAAATCCCCATCACCACGCTCATGTCGTGCTCGATCAGAAGGATGCCGATGCCGAACTCGTCGCGGATCGCGGTCAGCAGCCGGTTGAGTTCGGCGGATTCGCGCGGATTGAGCCCGGCCGCCGGCTCGTCGAGGCAGAGCAGCGCGGGTTCGGTGCACATGGCGCGGGCGATCTCCAGCCGGCGCTGGGCGCCGTAGGGCAGGTTGCCGGCGAACTGGTCGGCCTCGGCCTCGAGTCCGACCCGGCGCAGCCAGCCGCGGGCGCGGTCGATGGCGCCGGACTCGGCCGCGGCATAGGGCACCAGCCCCAGCAGCGCGCCGAGGGTGTAGCCCGAGGCCCGCATCAGCCGGTTGTGCTGGGCGACGATCAGGTTCTCGAGCGCGGTCATGCGCGGGAACAGGCGGATGTTCTGGAAGGTGCGGGCGACACCGGCGCGGGCGATGCGGAATCCGTCGAGCCGTTCGAGATAAAGCGGCTGGCCCTCGCGCCACAGCGTCATGCGCCCGATCGGCGGCTTGTAGAAGCCGGTCAGGCAGTTGAACACCGTGGTCTTGCCGGCGCCGTTGGGGCCGATGATGGCGGTGATCTGGCGGTTGGCGGCGACGAAGGACAAATCGTCGATGGCGACGATGCCGCCGAAGCGCATCGCCAGCCGTTCGACCGTCAGCAGCGCCGGTTCAGCCATGCAGCCGCACCGTCGGCGCGCGGTCGGCGACCAGGCCGTGCGGCCGCAACACCATGATCAGCACCATGCCGGCGCCGAACACCAGCATGCGGTATTCGGCGAAGGCCCGGAACCATTCCGGCAGTACCACCAGCACCAAGGCCGCCACCACCACGCCGACCTGGCTGCCCATGCCGCCCAGCACCACGATCGCCAGGATCAGCGCGGATTCGAAGAAGCTGAAGCTTTCCGGGCTGATGAAGCCCTGGCGGGTGGCGAAGAAGGCGCCGGCGAAGCCGCCGAACATGGCGCCGATGGCGAAGGCCGAAAGCTTGGTGTTGGTCGGATTGATGCCGAGCGCGGTGCAGGCGATCTCGTCCTCGCGCAAGGCCTCCCAGGCGCGCCCCAGCGGCAGGCGCCGCATGCGCTGGGTGAAGTAGTTGGTCACCAGCGCCAGCGCCAGGATGACGAAATAGAGAAAAACGATGCGGTGCATGGGATTGAAATCGAGCCCGACCAGCTCGTGAAACGAGGTGCTGCCCTCGGGCGGGTTGGCGGTGAAGGGAAAGCCGAAGAACGACGGCCGCGGAATCCCCGACAGCCCGTTGGGCCCGCCGGTCAGGTCGACCCAGTTGGTCAGGACGATGCGGATGATCTCGCCGAAGCCCAGCGTGACGATGGCCAGGTAGTCGCCGCGCAGCCGCAAAACCGGAAAGCCCAGCAGGACGCCGGTGAAGGCCGCCAGGATTCCGGCCAGCGGCAGGCAGATCCAGAACGAGAAACCGAAGGTCTTGGCCAACAGCGCATAGGAATAGGCGCCGACGGCGTAGAAGGCGACGTAGCCCAGGTCCAGCAGCCCGGCCAGTCCGACCACCACGTTCAGACCCCAGCCCAGCATGACGTAGATCAGCACCTGGATGGCGGTGTCGACGACGTAGCGATCGGCGAAGGGCAGGGCCGGCAGCGCCAGAGCGAATCCCAATCCGAGCCAGATCAGCCAGCCCATGCGGCGATCCAGCGCCGCCGCCGCCGGCCGCCATTTCTCCGCCAACCCGGGACCCGGATCGTGCCGCCGCCAGAACAGGATTCCGACCCGTCCCAGCGCCGCCAGCGCCGCGCCCATCGCCACCACTTGCATCCGCCATTCGATGGCGAGATGGCCTCCGCCGTCGTCGAAGGTGCGGGCGCCGACGATCAGCACCCCCAGCACGAACACCATCAGCGCCGTGGCCGCGGCTTCCTTGGCGGCGCGCGGCAGGAAGTCGTCGGCTGCGGCCGCGCTCATACCTTTTCCACCTCGGGCCGGCCGAGCAGGCCGGTGGGCAGGAACACCAGCACGATCACCAGGATGGCGAAGGCGGCGACGTCCTTGTATTCGACCGAGAAATAGGCCGACCAGAAGGTCTCGATCAGGCCGATCAAGAGCCCGCCCAGCACCGCCCCCGGCAGCGAGCCGATCCCGCCCAGCACGGCGGCGGTGAAGGCCTTGAGCCCGGCCAGGAAGCCGATGAAGAAGTCGATCACGCCGTAATAGAGCGTCACCATCACCCCCGCCACCGCCGCCAGCATGGCGCCGACGACGAAAGTCAGCGAAATCGTGCGATCGACGTCGACCCCCAGCAGCGCCGCCATGGTGCGGTCCTGCTCGCAGGCGCGCTGGGCGCGGCCGAGCGGGGTCTTGGCGATGATCAGGGCGAAGGCCGCCATCAGGGCAAGGGTAAGGAGGAAGATGAAGATCTGGATGTAGCTGAGGCGGACGGCGAAGCCGCCGCGGTCCATCAGGATCATGCCGCCCTCGATGATCGGCTGCAGCGGCTTGATGCGGGCGCCTTGCGAGAGCTGGACGTAGTTCTGCAACAGGATCGACATGCCGATGGCCGAGATCAGCGGCGCCAGGCGGAAGGACCGCCGCAGCGGCCGATAGGCCACGCGCTCGATCGACCAGCCATAGGCCGCCGTGATCGCCATCGCCGCGATCAGCACCAGCAGCAGGCCGCCGACCACGCCCATGCCGCCGACCGAGGCCAGCACCGTGAACACGATCACCGCCACGAAAGCGCCGATCATGTAGACCTCGCCATGGGCGAAATTGATCATGCCGATGATGCCATAGACCATGGTGTAGCCGATGGCGATCAGGCCGTAGATCGAGCCTAGGGTGACGCCGTTGATCAGCTGCTGAAGGAAAAACGCCATGCGGCCGGGGAACCCCGAGGAGACTAGCGGGGCTTCAGCCTAGACCATGATCGACGTCAATGGAATTGCCTAGACCGCGATCGGTTCATAGGGAATCGCGGCCGCGATTCCCTATGAACCGTGAATCGCGGTCCAGAGCAGGATACGAGGGCATGATCCGCGATCTGTCTTGAACTCTATGGTTTAAGACAGATCGATCATGCCCTAACCGCGCCGAACGCGATGGGCGGCGATTCGGGCCCCGCCCTCGAAAGGCGATCGATCGGCAGGGAACCGCGCGAGCGATCCTTTCGGTTCGCAAATCGCGCGCCCGAAAAGGATTGGGCGGAGATTTGCCGCGATCCGCCCGAAACCTCGCGGTTCAAGACAGATCGATCAGGCTTTGGCTTCCTTGGCCTTGCGTTCGGCCATCTCGGCCACCTGGCGCAGGGTGGCCATCAACACCTTGCCGGTGGCGTCGGTCGAGCTCTTGAGGTCCTTGGCCACCACCACGCGCAGGGTCTCGGCGAACTTGTCGGCGATCTCGACCGTCTCCTGGGCGTCCTTGGGGGCGGCGTCGAGATAGTCGCAGCCCAAATCGCAGATCGTGCTGACCAGCGGATAGCCCATGGTCGAGCCCTTGCCGCGCAGATCGTGCCAGATGCCGCGCAACCGCGCCAATTGCGCCGCGCGCTTGCCGGGCTCGGCCTTGGCGATCTGCAAGGCCTTTTCGCCGCGGGTCGCTTCCTTGGCCAGAATCTGGGTGAATTCGCCTTGCAGCGTCGCCACGGCCTTTTCGGCGCGGGCGAACAATTCCTCGACCATCCGGCCCGGCATCGGCGCGGCCTTGAGGGACACCGGATTGGGGTTCGGAATCAGTTCGTGGTTGGGCGGTTCGGATTGCGGTCCGGGACCGGCGGGTTTGGGTGAATCGCTCACGGCCATCGATTATACCTTGGCCGGCTCCGGTTTGGCATTGCCGGCGTCGATCGAAAGATCGTTGGCATCCTCGGCACGACGGAAGGGGCCTTCGAATTTCTCGTCCTTGCGCCGGCGACGGTCGGGACCGAAATAGCTCTTGGTGCGGACGAACTGGCGGGGCGCCTCGATCACCTCGACCACGCGAGAGTAGACCGTCTGCGCCGAGACCGGCTTGGCCAGGAACTCGGTGATGCCGGCGTCGCGCGCCTCCATCACCGCCGCCAGCTTGGTGTTGGCGGTCAGCATGATGATCGGCAGCATGCGTTCGCCGATCTCGCCCTTGCGGATCATCTTGACCATGTCGAGGCCGCTTTTTTCGCCGCCCAGGACCCAGTCGATCATGGCGATGTCGTAGGCGCTGACGCGCATTTCGTCGATCGCGGCATCGACGCCGTCGCAGGCCATGACGCTCTTGAAGCCAAGCCCGCGCAGCATCTGCAACAGCAGGCTGCGCATGAACTTGTCGTCATCGACCATGATCAGCGAGACTTTGCTGAGATCGTAGGCTTTCATGTCACCCTCAAAGCCCGTTCATAGCTATAAAATATGGTTGACGTCTTGATCACTGATAAGTCGTATGGTTTCGTACGCATGGCTACCTATAATACTCGAATTATAGATATACAACAGGAACATGCCGTAGTTTCGCGGCCGTTGCCCAAAATCGATATGATGAGCGCCTCATGGCCGATGGCCCCAAATTCCTCCCCGCGGGCGAAAGCGGCCTCTTGGTCGAACTGGGAGATGCCATTGACCCGGCGTTGAACGCCCTGGTGCATCGGTTGGACGGGCTGATCGGCCAGGCCCGCCTAGCGGGGGTGATCGAGACCGTGCCGACCTATCGTTCGCTGTTGGTGGTGTTCGATCCGCTCGCAACCGAAAGCGCGCGATTGGAGGATTCGGTCCGCGCGCTTTGGCCGCGCGCCCAGGCAAGCGAGGCGGGCGGGCAAGGGCGGCGCTGGTTCGTCCCGGTGGCATTCGGCGGCGAACTCGGCATGGATCTGGACGATGTCGCACGCCGCACCGGGCTGAGCGCGGCCGAAGTCGTCGCCCGCCACGAGGCCACCGACTACATCGTCTACATGCTGGGCTTCGCGCCCGGTTTCGCCTATCTCGGCACGCTCGACGAAAAACTTCGCCTGCCCCGGCGCGAGACGCCCAGGCTTGCGGTGCCGCCGGGCGCGATCATGCAGGGTGGAGCGCAGGCCTGCGTCTCGACCCTGGAGATGCCGTCGGGCTGGCATGTGCTGGGGCGGACGCCAAGCCCGATCTACGATCCCGGGCGCGAGCGGCCCTTTCTGTTGGCGCCCGGCGACCGGGTGCGGTTCGTCTCCATCCCGGCCGGCGAGTTCGAGAACCGGGCCAAAGCCTTGCCCGACAGCGAGGCTTTGGCATGAGCCCGCATCTGGCGGCGATCGCGGCCGGGCCGATGTCGACCGTGCAGGATCTTGGCCGGCGCGGCTATCAGCGCTTCGGGGTGTCGGTGGCCGGCGCGCTCGATCCGCTGCGGCTGGCCGTCGCCAACGCCCTGGTCGGCAATCCGCCCGATATGGCCGGGATCGAGATCACCCTGGCGGGCGATCGCTACCGGATCGAGGCGGACAATTGTCTTCTGGCGCTGGCCGGCGATTTCGACCTGGCGATCGACGGCCGGCCGGCCGCGCCCTGGCGCGGGCATAGGCTGGAACGCGGTCAGGTCTTCGCGGTAGGCGCGGCACGAGCCGGCGCGCGCGGCTATGTCGCCGTCGCCGGCGGCCTCGGCTTCGCCCCCATGCTGGGCAGCCTGTCCTGCCACGTGCGCAATCGCCTGGGGCCGCCGCGACTTTTGGCCGGGGCGGTGCTGCCCCTGAGCCGCGACCGCGCGCCCAAGGGCCCGGCGCAGGCGATCGACCCTTCGGCCATTGCCGCGGGCGAGGGACCGCTGCGCGTCGTGCTGGGACCGCAGGACGATTATTTCACCGCCGCCGGAATCGAAACCTTCCTGGCCGTCGAATACCGCGTCAGCCGCGCGGCCGACCGCATGGGCTATCGCCTGGAAGGCCCCAGGATCGAGCACGCCAAGGGCTACAACATCGTCTCCGACCCGATCCCGGCGGGCGCCATCCAGGTGCCGGGCGCCGGCACGCCGATCGTGCTCTTGGCCGATCGCCAGACCACCGGCGGCTATCCCAAGATCGGGATCGTGATCGCGCCCGATCAGGGACGGCTGGCGCAGATGAAGCCGGGGGATGCGGTGCGCTTCGCCGCCATCGGCCGGGCCGAGGCGGCCGAGGCGCATCGCGCCTGGCGGGCGCGGATCGCGGCGCTGCCGGGTATGCTGCGGCCGGCGGTCGAGGATGCGACGAAGCTGCTGGACAGCGCGCGGCTGCTGAGTCTCAATCTGATCGACGGGGCGGTGGCCGAGGATCGGGCATGAGCAGGAACGTGGCGACGGTGGACCTGAACTCGGACATGGGCGAGGGGTTCGGGGCGTGGAAGATGGGCGACGACGGGGCGATGCTGGACATCGTCACCTCGGCCAACATCGCCTGCGGCTTCCATGCCGGCGATCCCTCGATCATGACCGCGACCGCGCGCGCCGCCCGGCAGAAGGGCGTGGCGATCGGGGCGCATCCCTCCTTCCTCGATCTGTGGGGCTTTGGCCGCCGCCAGATCCGCGGCGACAGCCCGGCCGAGATCGAGGCCATGATCGCCTATCAGGTCGGCGCCTTGCAGGCGACGGCGGCGCTGGCCGGACACCGCGTCAGCCACGTCAAGGCGCATGGCGCGCTGTCGAACATGGCCTGCCTCGAACGCGAGCTGGCACTGGCCATCGGCCGCGGCATCAAGGCGGTCGATCCCAAGCTGTTGTTCGTGGTCATGCCGGGGACCGAATTGGAGAAGGCCGGCGAGTCGCTGGGCCTGCCGATGGCGCGCGAGATTTTCGCCGACCGCACCTATGGCGAGGACGGCAACCTGACCCCCCGCAAGCAGCCGGGCGCGGTGATCCATGACGCCGCCCTGGCGGCGCGGCGCGCCGTCGCCATGGTGCGCGAGGGGGCGGTGACCTCGACCTCGGGCAAGCGGCTGCCGATGGCGATCGACACCATCTGCGTCCATTCCGACACGCCCGATGCGGTGGCGATGGCGCGTGCCGTGCGCCAGGCGCTGGAGGCCGCCGGCATCGCCATACGGCCGATGCACCTTGCCCTGGGGTTGGCCGCGTGACCGACGCCATCCATTTCTGCGCCAGCGATTCCCCGCCCGCCCAGGCGGCCTTGGTGCGGCTCAAGCGGCGCTATGGCGGCGTCGCGGTCGAACGCGCGCGGGTCATCGTCGCGCTGGGCGGCGACGGTTTCATGCTGCAAACCTTGCACCGGCACATGAAGCGCGGCTTGCCGATCTTCGGCATGAACCGCGGCCGGGTCGGATTCCTGATGAACCGCTTTTCCGAAGGCGGGCTTGCGGCGCGCATCGCCCGCGCCCGGCCGGCGGTGGTGCATCCGCTGGCGATGGAGGCCAGCGACGCCAAGGGCCGGGTCAGTCGCGCGCTGGCGATCAACGAGGTGGCGCTGCTGCGCGCCGGGCGCCAGACCGCGCATCTGGCGATCAGCGTCGATCGCAAGCTGCGGGTCAAGGAACTGGTCTGCGATGGCGTGCTGGTGGCGACTCCGGCCGGATCGACCGCCTACAATTCCTCGGCCCATGGGCCGATCCTGCCGCTGGGCGCGGGCGTGCTGGCGCTGACCCCGATCTCGGCCTTTAGGCCGCGGCGCTGGCGCGGCGCCATCCTGCCGCGCGACAGCCAGGTGCGGATCGAGGTGCTGGAGCCCGAGCGCCGGCCGGTCAACGTCGCCGCCGATTTCGTCGAGGTGCGGCGGCCGGTGCGGGTGACGGTGCGCGAGGCGCGCGATCTGCGCTTGACCTTGCTGTTCGATCCCGAGCACGACCTGGAAGACCGCATCATCAACGAACAATTCGCGCCCTGACTGGCGCCCGCATTGGGGGATACCATGTCGAGATTCTTGCTGCTGGCCCTTGGCCTGATCCTGGCGGCGCCGGCTTGGGCGCAATGGCCCGACCGCACCATCCGCATCGTCGTGCCCTTCGCCGCCGGCGGGCCGGCCGACATCTATGCCCGCGTGCTGGCGGCGCACCTCAAGGACCCGCTCGGCCAGAGCGTGGTGGTCGAGAACCGCCCCGGCGCCGGCGCCATCGTCGGCACCGACGCCGTCGCCAAGTCGCCGGCCGACGGCTACACGCTGCTGATGATGAGCAATACCCACACCGTCAACGAGACCCTGGTCGCCAACAAGCCCTATCAGTTGATGCGCGATTTCGTCCCGGTGGCGCCGGTCAACGAGTCCGAGTTGCTGCTGGTGGTGCATCCTTCGGTGCCGGTCGCTTCGCTCAAGGATCTGCTGGCCCACGTCAAGGCCAATCCCGGCAAGCTCAACTACGCCTCATCCGGTATCGGCACGCCCTATCACATGGCCGGCGAGCTGTTCAAAGCCATGGCCGGGCTGGACATCGTCCACGTTCCCCATCGCGGCAGCTCGGGGGCGCGCGCCGACGTTCTGGCCGGCCATCAGCACATGATGTTCGACGCCATCACCACGATGGCGCCCAATGTCCAGGCCGGCACGCTCAAGGGCCTCGCCACCACCGCCAAGGCGCGCTCGCAGATCCTGCCCAACGTGCCGACGGCGGACGAGGCCGGCGTGCCCGGTTACGAGGCGACCATCTGGCTGGGCGTGATGGCGCCGACCGGCACGCCCAAGCCGGCGGTCGATCGCCTCAACCGGGAGATCGGCAAGATCATCGCCCGCAGCGACGTCAAGAGCGATTGGAGCAAGCAGGGCGCCGCCGGCATGGTCATGACGCCCGATGCCTTCGATCGCTATCTGCGGGCCGACATCGAGAAATGGGCCAAGCTGATCCGCTCGGCCAACATCAAGCCGGAATGATCGTCAACGGCCGGGCGCGGACGGTCGCCGCGCCCGACGAGGCCTCGCTGCTGCATGTCCTGCGCGGCGAGTTGGGCCTGGTCGGCACGCGCCATGGCTGCGGCAGCGGGCAATGCGGGGCGTGCTTTGTGCTGCTGGACGGCGAGGTCAAGGCCGCCTGCGAGTTGACTGTCGGCCAGGCCCGCGGCCGGAGCGTGACCACGATCGAAGGTCTCGGATCGCCCGAGCGGCCGCATCCGATCCAGGCCGCGCTGCTGGAAGAACAGGCCGGGCAGTGCGGCTATTGCCTGTCGGGCATCCAGATCGCGGCGGCGGCGCTGCTGGCGCGCCGGCCCGATCCCGACGAAGGCCAGGTGCGCGCGGCGCTGGCCCGCAATCTCTGCCGCTGTGGGGCGCATGGCCGCATCGTCCGTGCCGTGCTGCGCGCGGCCAAGGCGATGCGGGTATGAGCAAGCTGCCGCAAAGCCTGGCCAACAACCCGAAGCTGGGCCAGTGGCTCGATTTCGCCGCGCCCGGACGGGTAACGGTGCGCATCGGCAAGGTCGAGATCGGCCAGGGCATCAAGACCGCGCTGGCGCAGATCGCGGCCGAGGAACTGGACCTGGCCTTCGCCCAGATACGGATGGCGGCGCCGGCCACCGACACCGCGCCCGACGAGGGCGTGACCTCGGGTTCGCTTTCGATCCAGGACTCGGGCTCGGCGCTGCGGCTGGTCTGCGCCGAGACCCGCGCCCTGTTCCTGGCCCAGGCGGCGCAGCGGCTGGATGCCGCGCCCGAAACGCTGACCGTGGCGGATGGCGTGTTCCGGGCCGCCGACGGCCGCCGCACCGATTATTGGGCGCTGGCGGCGGCGGTGACCCTCGACCGCGCCGCGTCAGGTCTAGTCGCTCCCAAGCCGATAACGGCGCATCGCGTGGTCGGCCAGTCGCAGCCCAGATCGGATTTGCCCGACAAGGTGTTCGGACTGCGCCGCTTCATCCACGATCTCGACCTGCCGGGCATGGTTCATGGCCGGGTGCTGCGCCCGCCTTCGACCGGGGCCAGCCTGGTTTCGGCTCCCGAGGCGATGGCGGACGGGATTGGCCTGGTGCGCGACGGCAATTTCCTGGGCGTGGTGGCCGACAGCGAGCAGGCCGCCGAACGCGCCGCCGAGCGCCTGGCGTCGCGGTTGGAATGGCGGGAGCGCGACGCGCTGCCCGATCCGGCGCTGCTGTTCGATTGGCTCAAGACCGCCAAGGCCGAAATGCAGATCGTGGCCGAGCGCGGCACGCCCGCGTCCGGCGCGCGCACGCATGGCGCCGAGTTCCGCAAGCCCTATCTGGCCCACGCCTCGATCGGACCCTGCTGCGCCATCGCCCGCTGGGAAGACGGCGCGCTGCGGGTCTGGAGCCACACCCAGGGCATCTTCAACCTGCGCGCCGATCTGGCGATCGCGCTGGGCATCGGCCGCGAGCGCATCGCGATCGAGCATGTCGAGGGCGCCGGCTGCTACGGCCATAACGGCGCCGACGACGTGGCGCTGGATGCGGCGCTGTTGGCGCGCACCATGCCGGGGCGACCGCTGCGGGTGCAGTGGTCGCGCCGCGACGAACTGGCCGCCGCCGCGTTCGGTCCGGCGATGGCGATCCGTCTGGAAGCCGATCTCGACGCCAAGGGCGGCGTGCTGGCCTGGCGGCACGAGGTCTGGAGCAACGGCCACAGCTCGCGCCCGGGCCGGGCCGAGACGCCGACCCTGCTGGCCGCCAGCGACCTGGCCAAAAGCTTTCCGCGCCGGCTTTCGATCAACGTCGCGCCGGCGGCGGGCGGCGGCGCCGAGCGCAACGCCGTGCCGCCTTACGACCTGCCGGCACTCAAGGTCGCCAGCCACCGCGTGCTGGACATGCCGATCCGTGCCTCGGCGCTGCGCGGGCTGGGCGCATTCGCCAACGTCTTCGCGATCGAAAGCTTCGTCGACGAATTGGCGGCGCTGGCGGGCGAGGACCGCCTGGCGTGGCGGCTGGCGCGCTTGGCCGATCCGCGCGCCCGCGCCGTGATCGAACTGGCGACCGCGCGCGCCGGCTGGTCGGGACGCGCGCGCCGGCCCGGTCGCGGCATCGGTCTCGGCTATGCGCGCTACAAGTCCAACGGCGCCTATTGCGCGGTGGTGGCCGAGGTCGAGGCCGAGCGCGAGATCCGCGTCGAGCGCCTGACCGTCGCCGCCGATGTCGGCCTGGCGATCAATCCCGACGGCATCGCCAACCAGCTGGAAGGCGGCGCGGTCCAGGCCGCCAGTTGGACGCTGCTGGAGGAAGTCCGCTTCGATCGCCGCCGCATCGCCATCGCCGGCTGGGAGGACTATCCGATCCTGCGTTTCCCCGAGGCGCCGGCGGTCGCGGTGCATCTGATCCGGCCAGGCGACCAGCCCAGCCTGGGCGCGGGCGAGGCTTCGCTGGGGCCGACCGCGGCCGCGATCGCCAACGCATTGCACGACGCGCTGGGTCTCAGGGTCCGCCAACTGCCGCTCGACCGCGCGCGCCTGGCACAGGCCGCCTTGGCCTGAGGCCGGGCCTCGCCTAAACTCGCGTCCAAACTCAGGGGGATGTCATGATTCGATTCGCATTCGCGGCGATCCTGGCCGCGCTGGCGGTGCCGGCCTTGGCGCAGGGCGCCTTTCCCGACCGGCCGATCGCCATGATCGTGCCCTTTCCGCCCGGCGGCGTGGCCGATCAGACCGCGCGGCCGGTGGCGGCGGCGATGGAGAAGGCGCTCAAGCAGCCGGTGGTGCTGGCCAATCGCCAGGGCGCGGGCGGCGCGGTCGGCATGGCCGCCACGGCCGCGGCGCGGCCCGACGGCTATACCATCATGACCGCGCTGTCCTCGATCTCGGTCATCCCCGAGGCCGACAAGCTGTTCGAGCGCAAGCCGGCCTACACCATGGACCAGTTCGCGCCGCTGGCGCTGATCTCCTCGGACCCGACCGTGCTGGTGGTCAACGCCGAGCGGCCGTGGAAATCGGTCGCCGAGCTGGTGGCCGACGCCAAGGCGCGGCCGGGGCAGATCTCGTTCTCGTCCTCGGGGGTCTACGGCACGCTGCACATGGCGACCGAGATGTTCGCCCACGCCGCCCAGGTCAAGTTCAAGCACGTGCCCTTCAACGGCGCCGGGCCGGCGATGACCGCGCTGCTGGGCGGGCATGTCGACATCCTGGCATCGGGTCCGGGCGTGGTGCTGCCGCAGATCAAGGCCGGCAAGGTGCGGGCGCTGGCGGGCTGGGGGGCGAAGCGGCTGGACGTCATGCCCGAGCTGCCGACCTTCAAGGAACTCGGCTTCGACATCGAGTTCTACATCTGGGCCGGCGTGTTCGCGCCGGCGGCGACGCCGGCGCCGATCCTGGAGACGCTGCGCCGCGCCATCGCCCAAGGGGTCAAGGATCCCGATTTCGTCGCGGCGATGGAAAAGGCCGGAACGCCGGTGGCCTATCTCGACGCGCCCGAGTTCAAGAAGTTCTGGGACACGGATGCGGCGCGGCTGGCCAAGGCCTTGCGGGCGATCGGCAAGGTCGAGGGCGGCTGAGCCGCCGAACGTCGCAGCCTTGGGCGTGAGCGCGGATCGCGCCGCCGGTCTGGTGCTGGCGGCGCTGGCGGCCGGCATCGCCGCGATCGCCCTGGCCGAATTGCCGATGGGAAGTTGGGCGCGGCCGGGCGCGGGCGCGGCACCCTTGGGCCTCGGTTTGATCCTGGGCGGGTTCGGGCTGGCGCTGGCATGGCAAGGCGGCGGCGCCTGGGAGGCGACCGACCGCGCCGAAGCCGGCCGGGCGCTGGCCATCCTCGCCGCGGCGGGCTTCGCCGCGCTGGCCTTCGAGGCCCTGGGCTATCGCCTGACCATGGCGGCGATGCTGGCCTTCCTTTTGCTGGCGGTCGAGCGCAAGCCGGTGCTGCCGGCGCTGGCCTGGAGCGCGCTGCTCAGCCTCGGCAGCTTCCATGCCTTTTCGGTCTGGCTGCGCGTGCCCTTGCCGCGCGGGCCGTTCGGGTTCTGAATGACCGAGACGCTGGCCAACCTGGCGCTGGGCTTTTCGGTCGCGCTGTCGCCCCAGGTGCTGATCTATTGCGTGATCGGCTGTTTCATCGGCACGCTGGTCGGCATGCTGCCGGGGCTGGGGCCGCTGGCCGGGATTTCGCTCCTTCTTCCGGTCAGCTTCGGCCTCAGCCCGACGGTGGCGCTGGTGATGCTGGCCGGAATCTATTACGGCGCGATGTATGGCGGCTCGACCACCTCGATCCTGATGCGGCTGCCGGGCGAGGCGGCCTCGGTGATGACCTGTATCGACGGCCATGCCATGGCGCGCCAGGGGCGGGCGGGGGCGGCGCTGGCCATCGCCGCCATCGGCTCGTTCGTCGCCGGGACCTTGTCGCTGGTCGGGCTGATGCTGCTGGCGCCGCCCTTGGCCAGCCTGGCGCTGAAGTTCGGTCCGCCCGAGCAATGCGCGCTGTTGGTGCTGGGGCTGGTGGTGCTGGCGGCGATGGGCGGCGGCTCGGTGCTGAAGTCGCTGGCGATGACGGTGCTGGGGCTATGGCTCGGCACCATCGGCATCGACCAGATGAGCGGTTTTTTCCGTTTCCAGTTCGGCCTGGTCGAACTGGGCGACGGCATCGGCCTAGTGCCGGTGGCGGTCGGCCTGTTCGGCATCGCCGAGATCCTGGCCTCGGCCGGCAAGCCGCAACTCGAACGGCCGCGCACGCCGGCTTTTCGGGAATTATGGCCGAGCCGCCGGGAGTTCGCGGACTCGGCCGGCGCCATCGGCCGCGGCACGGTGCTGGGGTTCCTGATCGGCATTATCCCGGGCTCGGCCCATATCGTCGCCAGCTTCGCCAGCTACGGCATCGAAAAGCGCGTCTCCAAGACGCCCGAGCGCTTCGGGCAGGGCGCGATCGCCGGCGTGGCCGGGCCGGAAAGCGCCAACAACGCCGCCGCCTGCGGCGCGCTGGTGCCGATGCTGGCGCTGGGCGTGCCCTCGGGCGCGATCCCGGCGGTGATGATCGCGGCCCTGGTGGTGCATGGCGTCGCCCCCGGGCCGACGCTGATCCAGGACCAGCCGGCGCTGTTCTGGGGTTTCGTCGCGGCGATGTATGTCGGCAATCTGGTGCTGTTGGCGATGAACCTGCCGCTGGTGGGCGTGTTCGTGCAGTTGCTGCGGATTCCCTACGCCTATCTCTATCCGGCGATCCTGGCGTTCTGCGTGCTGGGGGTCTATGCCGCCAGCCAAAGCGCGGTCGATCTGTGGATCATGGCGGGGGCGGGCGCGGTCGGCTACGGCCTGCGCAAGGCCGGGTTCGAGACCGCGCCGGTGGTGTTGGGGCTGGTGCTGTCGCCGATGCTGGAAAACGCCTGGCGCCAGTCGCTGGCGATGTCCGACGGCAGCTACGCCGTCTTCGTCCAGCGCCCGATCGCGGCCGGCTTCATGCTCGCCGCCGCGGTCATGCTGGCCTGGGGGATGCGCCGGCGATAGACGAGAGAGACCGGCTCACCCAGTCGCCTCCAACCCCAACGCCGCGATGGCGTTTTGTTTCAGGATCAGGTCGCGGACTTCGGGTCTGAAGCCGGCCTTGAAGTATTTGCTGGCGGCGGCCTGGACCGGTTCAGCCGCGTTTGGGCGGCCTGGGAATCAGCATCGATACCCGGGCGCGATAGTCGAGATAGGTTTGACCGAACAGGGCGACCAAATCGCGCTCTTCCAGCCAGGCGCCGATCAGGATGTAGCCGGTGGCGGCGGCGGCGAACAGCGCATGGCCGAACGTCATGGTCGGCGTCGCCCAGAACGCGAGCAGGAAGCCGACATAGATCGGGTGTCGTACCACCTTGTAGAACAGCGGCGCGCGGAAGGCGGGTTCGGGCCGGGCCGCGCCCCGCCATGCCGCCCACACCTGCGCCAGGCCGAAGAGGTCGAAATGGCTGATCAGGAAAGTGCTGAGAAAGGCGATGCCCCAGCCGATCCAGAACACCGCCAACAGCACGGTGGACCAGGGATCGCCGACGCTCCACACCGAGCCGGCGATCGGCCGCCACTGCCAGAACAGCAGCGCCAGCGACGCGGCCGCGGCCAGCACATAGGTGCTGCGTTCGATCGACTGCGGCACGATGCGTGTCCAAACCGCCTTGAATTCGCGGCGCGCCATCACGCTGTGCTGGACGGCGAATACGCCCAGCAGCACGAGGTTGATCAGCACAGCCTCCAGCGCCGAGGAAGCGGCCGGACCGCCGGCATCGACCGATCGCGGCGCGAAGCCGCCGACAAAGCAGATGGAATAGAGAATGACCGCCATGGCGCAGGCGTAGCTCGCCGCGCCGAAGGCCAGAATCGCAAATCGAGCCATGACGTTTTTCTCCCCCTGGATTGAAACACCAGTCGGCCCGATCGGACCGGAGTCGACACGAAGCTGGTGAAGATGATCGAAAGCAAAGATCGGATCGAAACTTTGAACAAAGTCGGAGACGCAACCTCGCTCCCGAAAAGCTCCGCGGTTCGAGGCTGCCGCCAAATGCAAATCGGAATTAGAATCTATCGCTTCTCGGCGACGGCGGCAATCGGCCTCGGCGCGGGATGCGGTGTCGCCGAGGACATGATCGATCTGTCTTGAACCGCATGATTCGAGACAGATCGCGGATCATGCCCTCGCATCCCGCTCTGGACCGCGATTCGCCGTTGGCATGGAATGGCGCCCGCGATTCCATGCCGACCGATCGCGGTCCACGCTGGACTTGCATCGAGGAACGCGGGCGGGCTCAACCCGCCGCGAACTTGCCGAATTCCCAGTTGCGGCCCGGCGCCGCGGCGAACAGCGCCTTGGTGTAGTCGTGGCGCGGCGCGCCGAACACCTGCGGCGCGGTGCCGTATTCGACCACCTGGCCCTGGCTCATCACCGCGACGTAGTCGCAGACCTGCGCCGCCACCCGCAGGTCGTGGGTGATGAACAGCATGGCGAGGTCGAGCTTTTGGCGGATGTCGTCGAGCAGTTCCAGCACCTGGGCCTGGACCGAGACGTCCAGCGCCGACACCGCCTCGTCGGCGATCAGCAGCTCGGGCTCCATCGCCAGCGCGCGGGCGATGCAGATGCGCTGGCGCTGCCCGCCCGAGAACTGGTGCGGATAGCGATCGAGCGATCCCGGATCGAGCCGCACCGTCTCCATCAGCGAACGCGCCCGCGCCAAAGCCTCGGCCCGGCCGAGGCCGTAATTCATCGGTCCTTCGACGATGGATTCGCCGACCGTGCGGCGGGGATTGAGCGAGCGATAGGGGTCCTGGAACACGATCTGGATCTTGCGGCGGTGCGGGCGCAGCCGGCCGGCGCTCAGCCCGGCGATGTCGTCCCCGGCCAGCCAGATGCGGCCGGCGCTGGGCTCGATCAGCCGGGCGACGCAGCGCGCCACGGTCGACTTGCCCGAGCCCGACTCGCCGACGATGCCGAGGGTCTCGCCGCGGCGCACCTCGATCGACACGCTTTCGGCCGCCTTGACGGTGCGCGATTTGCGGAACCAGGCGGCATCGGCATAGGTCTTGCCCAGCGCCTCGGTCTTGAGCACGGTCGGCCGCGCCGTCTCGGGCCGCGGCCGGTGGCGCGGCACGATCCCCGGCACCGAGGAGATCAGCATCTTGGTGTAGGGATGCCGCGGGCGCTTGAGCACGTCCTCGGTGGTGCCGAATTCGACCAGCTTGCCCCATTGCATCACCGCGACGCGATGCGCGATCTCGGCCACCACCCCGAAATCGTGGGTGATGAACAGAACGCCGGTGGCGTGGTCGCGCTGGAGGTCCTTGATCAGCTCCAGGATCTGCGCCTGGGTGGTGACGTCCAGCGCCGTGGTCGGCTCGTCGGCGATCAGCAGCGCGGGCTCCAGCACCAGCGCCATGGCGATCATGATGCGCTGGCGCTGGCCGCCGGAAAGCTGGTGGGGATAGGCGTCGATCAGCCGCTCGGGCTCGGGCAGGCGGACCTGGTTCATGATGTCGAGGATGCGCGCCCGCCGCGCCGCCGGATCGAGGCTGGTGTGGACCGCCAGCACCTCGTCGATCTGCGCGCCGCAGGTCATCACCGGGTTGAGCGCGGTCATCGGCTCCTGGAAGATCATGCCCATGCGGCTGCCGCGCAGATCGCGCAGCCGCTCGGGCGGCGCGCTCAACAAGTCCTCGCCCGCCAGCGCGATGCGGCCCGCCACCGGCCGCAGCGCCTTGGGCAACAGGCCCATGACGGTGAAGGCCGCGACCGACTTGCCCGAGCCGGATTCGCCGACCAGGCAGACGATCTCGCGCGGCCGCACCTGGAACGACATCGCCTCGATGGCGAATTTGCGGTCGGCCCCGGAAGGCAATTCGACCGACAGGCCCGCAACCTCCAACACCGGCACGCTGTCGTTCATCTCACACCCGCTTCGACATGCGCGGATCGAGCGTGTCGCGCATGCCGTCGCCCATGATGTTGATCGCCAGCACGGTCAGGCTGAGGAAGATGCCGGGATAGAGGATGTTGTGCGGGTAGACCCGGAACACGGTGCGGCCCTCGGCCATGATGTTGCCCCAGGTCGGGATCTCGGTCGGGATGCCGATGCCGAGGAAGCTGAGGATGGCTTCGACCAGAATGGCCGAAGCGCAGATGAAGGTGCCCTGGACGATCAGCGGCGCCACGGTATTGGGCATGATGTGGCGGACCAGGATCAGGGGCAAAGGCGTGCCGACCGAAATCGCCGCCTCGACATAGGGTTCCTCGCGGATGGTCAGCACCACCGAGCGCACCAGCCGCACCACGCGCGGCACCTCGGGCACGACGATGGCGATGATCACCGTGCCCAGGCCCGCGCCCCACAGCGACACCAGCGCGATCGCCAGCAGGATGCCCGGGATCGCCATCAGCCCGTCCATCACCCGCATCACCACCGCGTCGACCCAGCGGATGTAGCCGGCGATCAGGCCGATCAGAAGCCCGATCGAGACCGAGATCGCGGCGACGCTGAGGCCGACGATCAGCGACACCCGCGTGCCGTACAGCACGCGGCTGTAGACATCGCGGCCCAGGCTATCGGTGCCCAACCAGGCGGTGCGCACCAGGCGCGAGCCGTCATCCTGGCGCAGCGAGACCTCGGTGCCCGGCACCTTGTTGCGCATGGTCGGGTCGATCCGCGCCGGGTCCATCGTCCCCAGCAGCGGCGCCGTCAGCGCGATCAGCAGCATGACGATAAGGATGACGCCGCCGATGATCACCGAGCGGTGCCGCAACATGCGGCCGATCGCCGAGGGCCGCTTGACCTGGGCGGCGGCGCTGGCGGCAAAATCGACTTCGATGCGGGCCTCGGCGCTCAATAGCGGATCCTCGGATCGAGCAGGACGTAGATCAGGTCGATCGCCAGGTTGATCAGCACATAGGCGAAGGAGAACAGCAGGATCACCGCCTGGATGGTGGGATAGTCGCGGCCCAGCACCGCATCGATGGTCAGCCGGCCGAGGCCGGGAATGCCGTAGACGCTTTCGGTCACCACCACGCCGCCGATCAGGACGGCCAGGCCGATGCCGATCACGGTGACGATCGGCACGGCGGCGTTGCGCAGGCCGTGGCGCAGCAGCACGGTGCGTTCGGGCAGGCCCTTGGCGCGGGCGGTGCGGATGTAGTCCTCGTTCATGACCTCGAGCATCGAGGCGCGGGTGATGCGCGCGATCAGCGCCACGAACACCACCGACAGCGTGAAGGAAGGCAGGATCAGGCGCTCGAAGAACGGCCACAGCCCCTGGCCGATCGGGCGATAGCCCTGCACCGGCAGCACGCCCAGCTGGATGGCAAAGACGTAGATCAGCAGATAGCCGATGACGAACACCGGCACCGAGAAGCCCATCACCGAAAACGCCATCACCGTGCGGTCGACCCAGCTGTCCTGGCGGTAGGCCGCGATCACCCCCAGCGGCACCGCGATCGCCACCGACAAGAGCAGCGTGACGATCGCCAGCGCCACGGTGGGTTCGATGCGCTGGGCGATCAGCTCGGCCACGGTCTTCTTGAAGAAGAAGCTTTCGCCGAAATCGCCCTGCAGCGCCTTGCCGATCCAGATGAAGAACTGGGTGACGATCGGCTCGTCGAGGCCCAGCTTCTGGCGGATGGCCTCGACCTGGTCGGGCATGGCGTTGTCGCCGGCGATCACCGCCGCCGGATCGCCCGGCGTCAGCCGCAGCATCAGGAAAACGAACACCGCCACCATCGCCAGCACCGGCACGGTGGCAAGCAAACGGCGGACGACGAACGCCAACACCGCGTTTCGCCGCCCGCCGTCTAGAGACTCCTGACTGGACTCACTTCTTGACGATGTTCCAGAACACCGGCACCGGGGCGGTCAGCATGCCCTCGATGTTGGTGCGCATGGCGATCGGCTGGTACCACTGGCCGAGATTGGCGTGGGTGCCGATTTCCATGGCGCGGGCCTGGACCTGGGCGACCAGCGCCTTCTGCTTGGCGGCGTCGGTCTCGCGGCTGTAGTCGTCGCGCAGCTTCTCCATGCGCTCGTCGCACGGCCAGCCGAACATCGCCTTGTCGCAGCCCGAGTTGAAGAACCCGGCCATGACCGGATTCAAGATGTCGGCCGCCACCCACGAGGTCAGGAAGGCGTTCCAGCCGCCTTGGGCGGGCAGTTCCTTCTTGGTGCGGCGCGCGACCAGGGTCTGCCAGTCCATCGACACCATGTTGACGTTGAAGCCGCCGCGCTCGAGCAGGCTCTTGGCGACCGGCGCCAAATTGGTCAGCACGTGCAAGTCGGTCGAATGCATCAGCAAGACCGGCGTGCCGTCGTAGCCGGCTTCCTTGAGCATGCGCTTGGAGTCCTCGAAGCGCGAGTCGTAGATGCCGTCCATGCCCGCCATGGTCTCGTTGGGCGTGTCGCAGACGAACATCGCCTTGCAAACCCGATAGTACTTCGGATCGCCGATGACGGCGTCGAGGAAGTCCTTCTGGTTGAAGGCCACCAGCGCCGCGCGGCGGATCGCCGCCTTGTCGAAGGGCGGGTGGGTCCAGTTGAAGCGGAAGGTGTACTGGTTGCCGAGCGGGTTGGTGTTGACCAGCTTGACGTTCTTGTCCTTCTCGATGACCTTGAGCAGGTCGTGCGGCGGGGTTTCCATCATGTCGATCTCGCCCGCCAAAAGGGCGTTGATGGCCGATTGGTGATCGGCGATCCACAGCCACTCGACGCGGTCGAGATGCGCCACCTTGCCGCCGGCCATGCCCGAGGCCGGCTCGGAGCGCGGCTTGTACTTCGGGTTCTTGACCCAAACCTGCTTTTCGCCCGGCTTCCATTCGTCCTTCTTGAAGACGAACGGGCCCGAACCGGTGGTGTCGGAAAGCTGCTCCATCGGATTGCCGTCGGCGACGCGCTTGGGCATCATGAACGGCACGTTCGAGGACGGCTTGCCCAGCGACATGATCACCAGGCCGTAGGGCTCGTTGAGCACCAGCTGGAAGGTCTTGGCGTCGACCGCCTTCATCTCCTTGGTGAAGGTCATCAGCTTCTGGCCCATCGAATCGCGCGCGCCCCAGCGCTTGATCGAGGCGATGCAGTCCTCCGACGTCACCGGCGTGCCGTCGTGCCATTCGAGGCCGTCGCGCAGCGTGAAGGTGTAGGTCAAGTTGTCGGGGCTGACGCTGTAGCGCTCGACCATCTGCGGCTTGAGTTCGAGCTTCTCGTCCATCGCGAACAGCGTGTCGTAGACCAGATAGCCGTGATTGCGCACGATGTAGGCGGTGGTCCAGATCGGATCCAGGATTTTGAGATCCGAATGCATCACCACCTTCAGCGTCTTCTGCTGCGCCGCGGCCGGTGCGGCCGCGAAGCCGGCGCCCAGCGCCAGCGCGGCGCCCGCCGCCGCCAAACCCAAACTCCGAACGAAGCTCATGGTGGATTCCTCCCTTGCGGATTTTCCCCGGGACAGTCCGTCCCCTTGGCCTGAACGTTAGCGCAAAGCGGCCGTGCCGGGCTACCGGAATCGGGACCTCACGACCGCCGGCGGTAGACCACGTAGCGGTCGAACTGGTCGATCTGCTCGTAGGCCTTGAAGCCCTCGGCGAAGCGCGCATCGCGCGCGAAATAGTCGAGATAGTTGAACGGCCGCGCCAAGCAGCGCGGGATGCCGGGGAAGGTGTCGAGGATCACCAGCTTGGGCCGGAATTTGAGGAAGTCGGCGATCACCGCCTCGTAGGCGAAGGCCTCGCCCTTGGGCATCTGCGCGGGCTCGCGATAGAGCCGGCCCGAGGCCAGGCAGTCCTTGTAGGCGCCCTGGACCATCCACATGGTCTGGAAGCGCATCGCCATCGGCGATTCGGTGTAGTTCAGCACCGGATAGAACGGCGAAATGCCGGGCGAGAGCGGCAGCACCGGCTGGCGGTGGGATTCCAGCCGGATCAGGCGTTCCAGCCGGGCATCGACTTGCGCCACGTATTCGAAATAGCGGAAGCCGGGGGTGAAATAGGTCGCGGTGGCGCCGTAGACCAGGCCGAGCACGCTCAGCACCGCCAGCGCGTGCGCGCGCGGATCGATCCGTGCCTCGCCGCCGCTGCCGGCCAGCCGCTCGATCGCGCGCCCCAGCACCACCGCGAACAGCAGCAGCGCCGCGATGTAGCCCGGCAGGATGTGGTACATCCAGCCCTTGGCCTGGGCGGCGCCGATCAGCAATGCCGCCAGGCCGAAACCGGCGTAGATCGCGCCCAGCCGGTCGCGCAGCACGAACCACGCCACCGTCCCCAGCGCCAGGATGCCGATCAGCGCCGGCACCACCTGCCGGCCGAACAGCACGCCCGCAATCGAGCCTTGGCCGAGCTTGAGGTAGTAGTCGGTCAACAGCGGCAAGGTGTGCCGGAAATAATCCGGCATCGCCACGAACACGAACAGCGCGTAGGCCAGGAACAGCCCCAGCATCGCCCAGGGCTCGACCTGGCGCAGCCAGGCCCGCGGACCGCGGCGCAGCAGCACCAGCCCTTCGCCCAGCACGGCATAGGCCAGGAAATGCGGCTTGAGGGCGATGAACAGCGCGGCGGTCAGCGCCGTCGCCAATGCTTCGCGGCGTTCGAGCCGGACCCCTTCGGCGCGCAAGGCCAGCGCCGACAGCCAGGGCAAGAGCGCGATCGCCAGCAGATGCTCGCGCTGGCCGTATTCCCAGCGCGGCACCACGATCAGGGCATAGGCCGCCAGCGCCGGCAGCAGCAGCGCCAGCACCGAACCCGGCGCCAGCAGCCGGCGCCAGATCTTCTCCGACTGCCACAGCGACCACGCCGTCAGCGCCAGCACCAGCGGCACATAGACCGCGGCCGAGGTCAGGCCCGTGATCTTGCCCAGCGCGACCGGGACCAGGCCCAAAAGGAAAATCAGCGGCGGGTTGACGTCGATCAGATCGACATAAAGCCGTTCGCCCGCCCACCAGCGCTCGGAATAGGCCAAGAGCGACGCCACGTCGTAATTCAGCGGCGGCAGCAGGTACCCGACCGCCCACAGCGCCGGCAGGCCGTAGGCGGCGATCCGCGTCCACTGCGCCAAGTCGAGCCCGCGCCACGCCAGCCCCGGCCGGGCCTCGGCGGCGGCGGCTTCGAGTTGTGGACTACGCGGCTTTTCGGAGTTGGGCATGACGCCGGACCAAAGCCGATTTTCGTGGAGGAATCAATAGACTAAACCGCATCGTCGTCCTAATAAGGTCGGCCATGGAACGGGGCGAATACCAGGCCATGAGCCGGGCCGAGGACGGCATGTGGTGGTATCGCGGCTTGCACGAAAACGTGCTGGCGGCGCTGGCCGGGCTCGACCTGCCCAAGGGTGCCAAGCTGTTGGACGCAGGCTGTGGCACCGGCCGGCTGTTGGCCAAGATCGGCGCGCGCTTTCCCGATTTGGAGCGGGCCGGGATCGACATCGATGCCGAGGCCTGCACCCTGGCGCAGGCCAAGACCGGGCTGGAAATCGCCCGCGCCTCGGTCCAGGCGCTGCCCTTCGCCGATGCCAGCATCGCCGTCATGCTGTCGATCGACGTGCTCTATCACCGCGCGGTCGATCCCTATCTGGCCCTGGTCGAGGCCAAGCGCTGCCTGGCGCCGGGCGGGGCGCTGATCGTCAACCTGCCGGCCTACGAATGGATGCGCTCGGCGCATGACGTCGCCATCCAGACCGGCCGGCGCTTCACCAAAGGCGGGGTGGTGACGCTGCTGCGCCACGCCGGCTTTGCTCGCATCGAGGCCCATTACTGGAACAGCCTGCTGTTTCCGCTGATGGCGGCGCATCGCTGGCTGCGGCGGGGCAGTCAGGCTCGCAGCGATGTGATGGACTTTCCGCCGCTGCTGGACCGTCTGTTCGGCATGGCGCTGGGGATCGAGCGCGGCATGGGGCGGATGGGCTTGCGCCTGCCCTTCGGCGGCTCGATCCTGGCGGTGGCGCGGAAGGCGAGCTTGGGACCGGAACGATGAGCGATGGCGCGGGCAAAACTCTTGGGCTGAGCGTGGTGGTGCCGGTCTACAACGGCGCGGCCACGGTCGGCCGGCTGGTGGCGGCGCTCGACTCGCTGCCGATCGAGCGCGGGCTCGAGATCGTGCTGGTCTACGACGGCAGTCCCGACGGCAGCCTGCAGGCCTGCAAGGACGCGGCCGAGCGCGCGCGCTGCCCGGTGACGGTGGTCGAGCACGCCCGCAATTTCGGCGAGCACAATGCGGTGATGAGCGGGCTGCGCCTCGCCCGCGGCGAATGGATCGTCACCATGGACGACGACCTGCAGAACCCGCCCGAGGAAGTGACGCGGCTTTACGACTATGCCCGCATGTCGGGCAAGGACGTGATCTACACCTTCTACGCCGAGACCGAGCACGCCTGGTGGCGCGTCGCCGGCAGCCGCTTCGCCAATTGGATCGCCGACCAGGTGATCGACAAGCCGAAGGGGCTTTATCTCTGCTCGTTCCGCTGCATGTCGGCCTTCGTCGCCCGCCAGGTGTGCGACTACCGCGGGCCGTTTCCCTATGTCGACGGGCTGATCTTCCAGGCGACGGAATCGGTCGGCACGCTCGAGGTGCGGCATCTGCCGCGCGCGGTCGGGCGCTCGAACTACACCCTCAAGCGCCTGGTCCGGCTGCTGACCAGCATCGCCGTCAACTTCTCGATCAAGCCGCTGCATCTGGCGACGCTGGCCGGGGCCGGGCTGTCGGCGCTGGGGGTGCTGGGGTTCCTGGTGGTGGTGCTGGAAGCGATCTTCTGGGAACCGCCGCCGGGCTGGGCGTCGTTGCTGGCGGCGACGCTGCTGCTGTCGGGCACGCAGCTTTTGCTGCTGGGGATCATCGGCGAATATCTCGGCCGGCTCTACCTGATCGCGTCGGGCAAGCCGCAGACCGTGGTGCGCAACGTCTTCTTGCCCAACGCAAAGCCTGCCGCCGAAGTCATCCGCCTGCCCGAGATCGACGGCCGCAAGGCCGGGTAGGGGCGCGGCACCGGCGCGGCATCTTGCGGCCTGACCGCGCCGCCGCTTTACATCCTTGCCTTCGTCCCCTATGCAAGCGCCATGCTGCGCCGCGCGTCCCCGACCCCGACCAAGCCCGCCGCCCGAAAGCCGCGGTGGCTGGGGGTTTGCGCGCGCTGATCGTCGATCGACGACAGGTTTGCAAGGCCCCGCCGGTTGGACGGGGCCTTTGTTTTTTCCCTGCTTCCGTCCGGCCCAACGCAGGAGAAGACCATGAACTCCATTGTCCCAAGTTCCCGCCCGCGCGCGGTCGGCATCGTCGGCGCCACCGGACTGGTCGGCGGCATGATGGCCGAGATCCTGGCCGAGCGGAATTTCCCGGTCGGCTCGCTGCGGCTGTTCGCCTCGGCCAAATCGGCCGGCAAGACGCTGCCTTGGCAAGGCCGCGCGATCGCGGTCGAGGACGCGGCCACGGCCGATTACCGCGGCCTCGATATTGCCTTCTTCTCGGCCGGCGGCGCGGCCTCGCGCGAATTGGCGCCCCGGGTGGCGGCGGCGGGCGCGGTGGTGATCGACAATTCCTCGGCCTGGCGGGGCGATTCGCAAGTGCCGCTGGTGGTGGCCGAAGTGAATCCGCATGCGCTGGCGCGGATTCCCAAGGGCATCGTCGCCAATCCCAACTGCACCACCATGGTGGCGATGCCGGCGCTGAAGCCGCTGCATGCCGAGGCCGGCCTCAAGCGGCTGGTGGCCAGCACCTACCAGGCGGCCTCGGGCGCGGGCGTCGAGGGCGTGCGCGAGTTGGAAGCGCAGCTGCGCCAGGCCGGCGACGGACTCGCTGCATTGGCGCGCGACGGCGGGGCGCTGCGGCTGGCGCACAGGAAATGGGCGGCGCCGCTCGGTTTCAACCTCGTGCCGCTGAACTACAAGCTGGTCGAGGACGGCTATACCGAGGAGGAGATCAAGCTGCGCGACGAGACCCGGAAGATCCTCGAGATCCCGGGGCTGCCGGTCGCCGGCACCTGCGTGCGCGTGCCGGTGTTCACCGGCCATGCGCTGTCGATCAATGCCGAGTTCGAGCGCGCGATTCCGGTCGAACGCGCGCTTGTGCTGCTGAACGGCGCCCCCGGGGTGACGGTCAGCGACCTGCCCACCCCGCTGCACGCCACCGGCCGCGATGCGGTCTTCGTCGGCCGGGTGCGGCGCGACCCGACCGTCGCCCACGGCCTCGCGCTGTTCGTGGTCGGCGACAACCTGCGCAAGGGCGCGGCGCTCAACGCCGTGCAGATCGCCGAAGTGCTGATCGGCGCCGAGGCCGCAAGCCAGCCGGCGGCAGGACAACGCCGCGCGGGGTAGGGCAGGGCGGCTCAGCCGATCCGGAAGCGATTGCGAAGGCCGAGGCCGATCAGGAACAGCAGGACGCCCGAGACGATCTGCTGCGACAGAACCCACAGGCGCATGCCGAAGGGAAGGTCCAAGTCGCCGTCGAAATCCCGCAGCCCCAGGTTCTTGGTGACGGTCTTGTAGCTTTCTCCCGCCGGCCCGGCGATCGGGACGGAATTGAGGAGGGCGAAATCGATCAGCGCCTCGGCTTTCTTGGCATTCTCGACATCGTGCGCGATCAACGGGCTGGGCGGGAATTGGCCGGCGCCATGAATGGCGATGCCCCCCACCGTAAGCAGGACGATCATGGTCGCTATTCGGTTTTCCCAACTCCACTTGCCGCGCGTAAAGGGCGGCCGGCGGACGAATGGGACATACACCGCGACAAGGGACAGAGCCCACAACACGCCCCAGTGATCGAACATGGCGATGTTTTTCGAGTCGTAAAATGCGGCAAAACCCAGGATAACGGCACCGAGCCATAGCATCGGCCGCATCACCGACCGTCCGCAATCCGAAAGCAGCCAATAAATGCCCAGCATGAAACTGGACGCGATCAGCGCGCCATGGCGCCCGCTGGCATGGAACGCCCCGCGCTCGGCGTGCTTTTCCAGCACGAACAGATCGCGCGCCGTATCGTGCGCCGCGTTCGTTTCCATGATCGCCCGCAGGCGCCGGATGCGGGTCAGTTTCAAACTGTCCTTGGTCCAGTCGATCCGCATGCCCTTGGGAATGAACCAGGGCAGATCTTTGGCCGGGTCCCTTGCCCGAAACGTGGTCCCGACCATGTCGATGCGGTGAAGATTCTCGGCATCGCCGAACTCGGGCGGCTGCTTGAACACCGCATCGCGAAAACTCAACGCGCCGTTCAGTTTCCTGCCGCTGAAATTGATCGTCCCGTTGAATCGGGCGCCAGTGAAATCCATGTCGGGCAGCGTGCGATACGATTCGGAATCCTCACGCCGCATGATCTCTTTTTCCCATGCGTCGTTGCCAGTGGGATTTTCCCGGCGCATGTTCTCGACAAATTGCTTCCACTCCGATTCGGTCCAGCCGCGAAACTGGCAATTGTGAAATTCGGCGGAATTGAATCGGGCAAAACCAAGAAATATGGTTCCGGAGAAATCGGCGTAGTCGCCGAACCGCGCGCCGGAGAGATCGGCTCCATTGCCGAACCGCGCGCCGGAGAGATCGGCGAGATTGCCGAACTTCGCGCCGGAGAGATTGGCCCGTAAGTCGAATTGCGCGCCGGAGAGATTGGCGCTGTCACCGAACCGCGCGCTGGAGAGACCGGCCCTAAAGCCGAACCACGCGCCGGAGAGATTGGCTCTTTCGCCGAACTGCGCGCCGGAGAGATCGGCGAAATTGCCGAACTTCGCGCAGGAGAGATTGGCGTCGTCACCGAACTGCGCACCGGAGAGATCGGCACCGTCACCGAACTGCGCGCCGGAGAGATTGGCACTATAGCTGAACCGCGCGCCGGAGAGATCGGCCTCATGGCCGAACTGCGCGCCGGAGAGATTGGCCGCAAAGCCGAACTGTGCGCCGGAGAGATTGGCCCATACGCCGAACTGTGCGCCGGAGAGATTGGCCGCAAAGCCGAACTGTGCGCCGCGGAAACGGATTGCCTCATTCTCGGTCCGTCGAAAATCGACACTAGATAGATTGACCGGTTTGAATAGAGCGAGGCGGGCGGCCTCGTCGCTGCTTTCCAGACCGAAGTGCTCGCTCTTATGCAGGATGTCGGAAAGTCGGGTGTTTTTTGCCAGGGCGGCTTCGATTATTGGTAGCGCTTCGTCATCCGTAAGTTTTCGCCACTTGCGGCCCGCTCTTATTAGGCTCGTATCTTCGATCTCCTGTCTGGCTTGCTCCGTCCCCTTCATCCACTCGTTCCACGTCTCCACCCCCAGCCGCGCCAAAGCGAGCCAGAGTTTTTGCGGCATCTGGTCGCTGGTGTCCTGGTCCGGGGGCGGCGGGGCGGGCGCGCTCATGGCGCCATTTCAAGCCGCGCAACCTATGCGCGCAAGAAGAATCTGGCAGCTATGCGCCGACCGGCGGACCCGGCTTTCGGGCGACGGGGCTAGGCCGCGATCGATTCATAGGAAATCGCGGCCGCGATTCCCTATGAACCGTGAATCGCGGTCCGGAGCGGGATGCGAGGGCATGATCCGCGATCGGTCTTGAACCCAGTCGTCCAAGGCCGATCAATCATGCCCAAGGATCGATCACCGCGATGCCGCAGCCGGTGTAGTCGGCGGCGTTGCGGGTGGCGACCGCGGCGGCATGGGCGCGGGCGATGGCGGCGATCTGGCAGTCGATCTGGCCGATCGGCCGACCGGCGGCGCGGCGCCCGGCGGCGATGACGGCATAGGCGCGCGCGGCGGCGCGGTCGAAGGGCAGGATGCGGTCGCGGAAATCCTGTTCCAGCATGGCCTCGATCGCCTCGGCCAATGCGCGGCGCCTGCGGCCCGCCGGCAGGATGGCGACGCCATGGCGCAATTCGACCTCGCTGAGCGTCGTCAGCCAGATCGCGTCCCCGTCCTGGGCCGAAAGCCAGGCCGCGACCGGGGGCGCCGGCGCCGGCCGGAGCATTTCCGAGACCACATTGGTATCCAGCACGATCATCGCCGCCGGCCCTTGAACCGGGGCGGGGCGCGCATCGGCGCGCGCGCCGGCAGCTCCAACTCGACTCCGCCCAAGGGCGCGATGCGGGCACGGATCGCCGCCGCCAAATCGCGCGGGGCCGCGCCCCGCCCGACGGCGCGGCGAAGGATTTCGCGGGCTTCCTCTTCCATCGAGCGGCCGCATTCGGCCGCCCGCACCCTCAGGCGCCGCTTCAGCCCGTCGTCAAGATTGCGGATGGTGATGCTGGCCATGGCGACGCTCCCGATCTCAGCGCATTTTAAGCATTGATGGCATTGCAATCAATGCAATCGAAACGGCGCCGTCACCGCGCCGCGTCGATCGGCCGGCGGGAAGCTGGGCGGCGCGAAGCCGGTCAGCGCCGGCGCGGGGCGAGGTCGTCGAGCGCGACCCCGAGCGCGCGAGCCAGGGCGGCGAGGGCGCGCATCGATCCGGGCTTTTTGCCGGTCTCGATCTCGGACAGATAGGTGGGCGCGATCTTGGCCTTGGCGGCAAGCACCCGGGCCGACAGCTTGCGCCGCTGCCGCCACAGCCGGACCGGGCTTTCGCCCGCCGCCAGGCGCTTCACCATCTGCCACGGCAGGAACTCGGTCTCGCCGGCGGCAAGGCGCGCATCCAGCGCCCGGACATCGGCCCGGTCGCGCGCTTCGTCCAGCGCCTCGATCAGCGCCTCGTAATCGTCCCGCGCCAGGGTCACGGTCTTGGCGGTGCGGGCCAGCGGCCGGATGGCGTTCATCGATAAGCCTCCCCGCGCGGAGCGATCTTGAGCACCCGCAACGTGGCGCTCGATCGCTCGATCCGATAGATCGCCCGCCAATCGCCCAACCGCAAGCGATAGCAGTCCTTCATGCCGGCCATCGGCGCGACATTGGCGTGCAGGGCGAAAGGCGCTTCGGCGATGGCTTCGAGACGTCGCATCATGCTGGCCTGCATCTTGGGCGGCAGATCGAGCAGCCGCCTCGCGGCCGCGCGTTCGATCTCCAATTGCATGATCCATATTCGCCGATAGCGAAGCCGATGTCACCTGCCAAGAAAGCGGGGCCTGCGGCCGCTTTCGGCGGAAAGCGGGGTAGAGGCAGGTTCGGGTATCGCGTCAGCCCGCCGCGCGCGCGGTCATTGATGCGGGTTGCCCTGCGTGCCCGCTCGGTCGCGCGGGCTCATTTCCCTGCACAAATCGCCGCCGGGCTGGGCGATAATCCCGTCCACCTCGTCGCAGCCTTCGCAAGGAGCCCCCATGTCCGCCGAATCGAAGCTCAAGCAGCTCGGCATCGTCCTGCCTTCCGTTCCGACGCCGGTCGCGAATTACGTCCCCTTCCGCATCCACGGCAACACGCTCTATCTCTCGGGCCAGGGGCCGCGCACGCCCGAGGGCGGCTTCAAGACCGGCGTGGTCGGCCGCGACGTCGACGTCGCCACCGCCTATCAGCACGCGCGCGGCGTCGGGCTTGGCCTGCTGGCGGCGGCGCGCAGCGCGCTGGGCAGTCTCGATCGGGTCGATTACGTGGTGAAGCTGTTGGGCATGGTCAACGGCGCGCCCGGCTTCGGCGACCAGCCCAAGGTCATCAACGGCTGTTCGGATTTGCTGGTCGAGGTGTTCGGCGATGCCGGGCGGCATGCGCGCTCGGCCGTCGGCATGGGCAGCCTGCCCAACAACATCACGGTCGAGATCGAGGCCATCCTCGCCATCAAGAGCTGAGCGGCCGGCCAGACGCCGGGCGCCCGCCCTGCCGATGCGCCGGCCCGGCCCGGCTGGCGGTCGGGTCGGCGGTGCGGCGGTGCGGCGGCTCAAGGCGTGGTCTTGACAAATACCCCCAAAGACGCCATATTGTTCTCTCCAATCCATGCTCGCGGCGCCGGCTGCGGGCGTGGATTCGCTGATGGACATGTGAACGCAGTCGCCAGGGGACCGAGCGTGGCCGGAACCACCGGCCGCTCGCTCGATTCCATATATCAATCCGCGTTGACCGTGACCGGTCAACGCGCCCTCAGGTGCCGGGCGGGCGCATCCGCGCCCTTGGCTTACGCGCCATAAGGCGCGCGGCCTCAATGGCCGTTTCAAAGGCCGTTCCAAGCTGCGCTGAGCAAGGCTCATCGCAGCTTGGCATTGTCCTTATGTTGTCTGGACGTTGCCCCGCGGCCGGTCGGGGGCTGAAGGTTAACGCGGGCTGCGCGCAAATCGCGCCCGGAATCGGGTCAATGGTCGATTACCCTGTGAAATCAAGGCACTAGCCCAAAACAACTTGGCCATTTGCGCGTATTTGCGCGCCCAATTGGCTCGACTCCGCGCTTTTGGTGACCGGGTCCGCGCCGCTCCGGCGCCAACTGGCTCCGGCGCGCCCAAATGCGCGCCGCTCTCCACTCTCCTGCGCCAATTTAGGCGCCGACGCGCCCGAATGCGCGCCTTGCCGCATCAGTTCCGGAGGCTTAGGTTCGCGACCATGACCCGATCCGGCGCGTTGCCCCTTGCCGGGGCGCTGTTGGCGCTCGGTCTGGGCCTGGGGGCCTGCGCCGACCAGGCCGGGCCGACCGACAGCGCGGCTTCGATGGTCGAGACCGCCGCGCCCAATCTTCTGGGCCAGATCGAGGTGCGGCCCGGTGCGCGCATCGGCGTGATCTACATCGCCGCCGACAATTGCCCGCCTTGCACCGCCTGGGAGCGCGATATCGGCCGGCGCTCCAAATCCGCCTTCCTGGCCGAGAACCGGGCCTTGCGGATCGAATGGACCGAGATCCGCGCCCGCAGCTTCGGTCGCACCAATTTGGATGCCGATTGGCCGCCGGAATGGCGCTTCGTGCGCGAGCGCACCAATGTCCGCAGCGGCACGCCGCGCTATCTCACCTTGGTCGACGGCAAGGTGGTGGCCAACACGCTCGGCACCTACGACTTCCACGACCGCACTTTGCTGCTGCTGCGCCAGCTCGCCGCCCGCCGCGACGCGCGGAGCTGAGGCAGGCGGCTATTTCCAGCACCACAGCTCGCGGATGAACTGGAGATAATAGGCCGCGCCCCAGCGGATCACTTGCAGCTTGCGCGTGCCGCCGCCGACGCGCGGCGGTTCGTCGAAGGCGAGTTCGGTCACCTTGAGCTTGCGCTTGGCCGCCCGCACCGACAGCAGCGGCTCGATGCCCATGGTGGTGAAGCAGATCCGCTCGTAGGGGACGTAGCTTTCTTCGCGGTGCAGGTCGAGATCGAAGAAAATCTGCTTGCGATAGCCGCGCAGGATGACCATAGCGTCGGTGTAATTGCCGCCATGCAGCCGATTGACGGTTCCGGTGAACAGCCAGTTGCCGAAGCCGGTCACCAGGTCGTCGTCCTGGCTCTTGGCCGGCGGCAGGTAGCGCGAGGCGATGACCATGTCCCAGCCCTCGCGCAATTTGGCGGCCATGGCCGGGATCGACTCGACCAGGCTGTTGCCGTCGGGGCTGAAGGTGATCATGGCATCGCCGGTAATATGCTCCATCGCCTCGATGTAGCCGTGGCGGATGCCGCGGCGCTTCTGACGCATGACTTGGTAGCCGTTGGCTTCGCACCACTCGATGCTGCCGTCGGTCGAACCGCCATCGACGATCAGGATCTGGTTGACCCAGTCGCGGCCGATGGTCGGCATGATCTGTCTCAACCCGTTGACCTCGTTGAGCACAAGAACGACCAGCGAGATTTTCATGGCGAGCGATCTGAGTCCGGAAGGCGCGGCGCAGAAATCGGGCCGCGAAGGTGGACGGCCTCAATAGACCAACTCGGCGGCATCGGCAAAGCCAAAATGCGAGGCGGCGCTGGCCTAGGGGATGTTCGATCGGTATTGAACCATAGGGCCCAAGACAGATCGTGAATCATGCCCTCTTGTCCCGCTCTGGACCGCGACTACCTATGAACCGATTGCGGTCCAGCCCCCTGACTCGATCGGTTCACCGCCAGCCGAGCTGCTGGGGCGTCGCCCAGCAGGCGTGGAATCCGGCCGGCACGCGCTGCGGGATTTCGAGCCGCACCACCGGCCCCAGCGCCAGGTCGCGGGCCTCGAACACCTGGACCTCGGAACCGAGATCCCGGGAGCGCACGGCCAGCGTCACCAGCCAGCCTTCGTCCTCGCGCACGGCGTCGGGATGGGGAACGAACTGGGCCTCCGAGAACATCAGCCCCGATGTGGTCCAGGCCTCGGACTGGCCGGTGTCGAGGTCGTATTTCAACAGGCCGGGATGATAGAAGGCCGGCCGGTTGCGGCACAGCATGGCAAAGCCGTAGCGGGTCGGGCGCCCGACCCGCGCCGGATCGACGCAGGGAAACTCGGCGTTGATCTTGGGATCGAGGTAGAACTCGTTGGCGGTCCCGGTGGCAAGATCGAACTCCCAGCGATAGAGCCGCGCATCCATCTCCAGTCCCGCGATCATGGCGGCGAAGCGCTCGCAGTCGATCGCGCCCTGGGCGTCGCGCGGCGGCTCGTAGCGGCAGCCGACCATGATCACGCGCTCGCCTTCCTCCCAGGCGTTGACGACGTGATAGAGAAAGCAGGGCTCGACCTCGAACCAGCGGATCGCGCCGCCATCGCCATGGCGCGGCAGGATACCGAAGCGGGTCGCGATCTCGGGATGAAAGCGCAGCTTGTGGCGCCCGGCCTTCAGCGCCTCCGCATCGTGAAACAGCGACAGATCGTGCAGGATCGAGAAGCGCTCGGTGATCGCCATGTCGTGCGGCAGCCGCGGGCCGGGCAGGTCGATCGGCGTGGCGTGGGTCAGCTTGCCGTCCGCACCCAGCACGCCATGGTGCATGTAGGGCGCCTCGACGCCGTAGCCGAAGATCATCATCTCGCCGCTGACGGGATCGACCTTGGGATGGGCCGAGATCCTGAACGGCGCGTCGAGCGGCCCGCGCGTGGCGAGCGTCGTCGGGTCGAGCGCGTAGGAGCGTCCGCACAGATACCAATTCGCCACCAGCCGCCCGCCGTGCATGGCGACGTCGGTATTGGCGGTATCCTTGAGCGGCATGTCCGGCCGATCGCGCCGCGGCGGGTCCATCACGCCCCGCCACAGCGCGCGGCCGGCGGCCTCTTCCTCGGCCAGCCCGGCGGTCCGGACATAGCGGTTGCGATATGAGGCCTTGCCGTCGCGGAAGCTGACGGCGTGGATCATGCCGTCGCCGTCGAACCAATGATGCCGTCCGGGCGGATCGAAGCGCGGATTGGGGCCGTTGCGGAAATAGGCCCCGGCCAGCTCGTCGGGCACGTCGCCCTCGAGCACGCGCAACTCGGCAACGTCGATTTCGGTCTCGATCGGCGCGTAGGCGCCTTCGATATAGCGATCGAGCGGCCCCGAAACTGCTGGGCGGGTCATGGCGGCATCCTCCCCGGACGCCGCCATGATAGCCCAGCCCGCGTTACATCGCGCGGACCTTGACCAGGAACTCGTCGACCTGGCCGGACAGCACCGTGGCGTCCTTGGCCAGCTGGTTGGAGGCCTGCAGCACCATGCCGGCGTTCTGGCCGGTTTCGCTCGAGGCTTGGGTGACCGACTGGATGTTGGAGGCCACTTCGCGCGTCGCCGCGTTCTGCTGCTCGACCGCCGAGGAGATGGCGGTGGTGATCTCGGAGATCTTGCCGATGGTGTCCGAAATGCCCTTGATCGACACCACCGTGGTGCGGGTCGATTCCTGGATGCCGCCGATCTGCTGGGCAATCTCCTCGGTCGCCTTGGCGGTCTGGTTGGCCAGGGTCTTGACCTCCGAGGCGACGACGGCGAAGCCCTTGCCGGCCTCGCCGGCGCGAGCCGCCTCGATGGTGGCATTCAGCGCCAGGAGGTTGGTCTGGCCGGCGATGTCGTTGATCAGCTTGACCACGTCGCCGATCTTGTTGGCCGCTTCGGCCAGGCCGGCGACCAGCTTGTTGGAGCGTTCGGCCTCTTCGACCGCGGTGCGCGCGATCTGCGAGGACTGGGTGACCTGGCGGCTGATTTCGCCGACCGAGGCCGAGAGCTCTTCGGTCGCCGAGGCCACCACCGCCGACTGCTTGTTGGCCTGCTCGGCCGCGGCGGCAAGGCTTTGCGAGGTGGCTTGCAATTCGGTCGCGGCGCTGGACACGGTCTCGACCACCTTCTTGACCGAGGATTCGAAGTCGTTGGCCAGCTGCACGTTCTGGGTCACCACCGACCAGCTCAGCACCGGGCCGAGATACTGGTTGTTGCGGTCGTTCAGCGCCGAAACCCGCAGATCGAGGGTCTCCGGCCCGACCTTGATCTTGGCGGCATGCGGCAGGTTCTTGGGGTCGCCCAGGATGCGGCGCTGGTGCATCGGGTTCTTGTGGAACACGTCGACCGAGCTGCCCAGGATCTTGTCGGCCGAGACCGGCAGGTATTGCTGCAGCTTGCGCAGGGTCTCCAGGCTGGTGCGGTTGATGTAGTTGATCTTGAAGTCGGTGTCGCAGCTCATGATGTTGATCGGCAAGTTGTCGATCATCTGCATCAGCCGGTCGTTGTCGTTTTCCTTCTTGACCGTGTCGGTGATCAGCGACCAAACCACCATCGGCGCGACGTAGCGCGAGCCTTCCATCAGCGCGCTGACGTGCAAGTCCAGCCATTCGCCGCCGATGGTGATGCGCGCCTTGTGCGGCAGGTTGCGCGGATCGGCCAGCATGCGGCGCTGGTGCGCCGGGTTCTTGTGGAAGACGTCGATCGTCGTGCCGATCAACTGATCGGCCTTCACCGGTAAAAGATGCTCGATCTTGCGCAGCGTCTCGATCGTGGCCCGGTTGGCGTAATCGATCTTGAAGGTCTGCAGGTCGCAGGTCATGACGTTGACAGGCAAGTCATGGACCATCTGCTGGAAACGATTCGAGCGCGAACCGAACATCGGCCTTCCCCCTTGGGTAGTGGTCTAGGTAGTGGCCGCCAATTGACGGATTTCTATGGGCATTGTCTATAGGCTGAACGGCCTAAGTACCCCAATAACCCGTCAATTCATTAAGGTTACGCGGCGATACTTATCCCGATTACCGAGTTCGGTAACCGGAACCATTTTGCGTGCTCTGGGGTCGTGATTGGGTACGATGACCGCAAGCACTCTACCGTCCCGGCCGCGCTGAAGCTGGGTGACGGTCCAAATCGTCGCCGCACGATTGCCCTCGAGATAGCGATCGCCGACCGCCACCGGCTTTTCGGTCACACCGCAACTCGTCCGGGCATGGGATGCTCGGAAATCACGCGGCGGAACAGGGCGCGGTCGCGCAACGAGCCGATGGCGATGGTCTTGAGATCGGTCGGGGAGTCGACCCGCGACAGGACGGCGTAGCGCCGCCCATCGACCGCGTCGTAAACCGCGCCACTTCCCAGACGAAGGAATGCCGGTCCGATTGCTGGAAACGCCAGCCGACCGCGATTTCCTCTTTGCGACTCATCCCGCTTGCCTTCGCCGAACTCCGCGCCCGACGCAAATCATGAAAGCCCCGGCGATGAAATTCAAGCGTCGTGACGATGCGCCTGACGATTGCTATTATCGAGACCGCTCAGGGGGACGCATGACAAAAGAACAGCTGCAGGATTTCGAGCGGCGCACCTTTCCCAAGGGTACCGTGATCTTCAATCGCGGCGATCTGGCCGACTATGCCTACATCGTCCAGTCCGGCACGATCGACATCTGCCTCAAATTGGGCGGCGAAGAGAAGCCGTTCGAGACCATGGCGCGCAGCGACGTGTTCGGCGAAATGGCGCTGATCGATTCGCGGCCGCGCTCGGCGACAGCGGTGGCGACCTCGGATGCGGTCTGCCTGGTGGTGACACGCAAGCGGTTCCAGGACGCGCTCGATGCCGCCGATCCGCTGGTTTACGCGCTGTTGCGGCTGTTGACCCGACGGTTGCGCCACACCACCGAACATCTCGAGCAGGTCACCGCCAAGCCTAGTTGAGCGAGGCGTTGTTGCGCACGAAGGTCAGGTAGGGCAGCCGCGCGACTTCGCGCGCGGCGACGGCATAGCCTACCACCAGGGTCAGCACGGTGGCGATGAAATAGCCGTAGCCATACCAGGCAAATCCCATCTTCAACGTCACCCAGCTCAGCACGCCGTTGCTGACCATGAACAGCAACTGCAGCATCAGCATGTGCCGGCGCAGGTCGAAATAGGCCAGTACGATGCCGACGAACAGCAGCATGACGTGGAACAGCGCCCCCAGCACGCCAAAGCGGAATATGCCCAGCTGCGTGGCTGGGATGCCCATGGCATCGAACAGCCCGGGCGCGACCAGGATCGCGGCGCCGGCGATGCAGGCCTGCAGCACGATGACGTTGCGCGCCGAATCGAGCAGGCTTTGGATCAATGCCTTGTGATTGCGGCGGATGCGGTCGAGGTTGGCGTGGCCCTGGATGTCCTTGTAAAAGCGCTGATAGTGCTCGAAGAAATCGGTCTCGATCGAGACGATGAACACCGCCAGCGCCGGCACGATGGTGAGATAGGCCAGGAACATGGCCGAATCGTAATCGGGAAACGAGATCATGCCGCCCATCGCTTCCTGCTCGGGCGCGAACCACATCACCCATTTGTCGATCCAGATGGCGACGTTGTAGGCCAGGCCGGCCAGCGCCAGATCCCAGTAGCGGCCGAAGTAGCCGAGGAAGGCGAAGGGCCGCTGGATCGGATAGGGGTATTCGGCGAAGACCCGCGAGATCAGCGAAAACAAGATGACCGCCAGGCCGATGTCGAATCCGCCCATCAGGCCAAGCGCGCCGAAACGCTCGACCAACGCGATGCCGCCCAGGAACGACGCCGCCATGCCGATCGCAAAGGCATAGGTGATGGAACGAAAATCCTTGAGCGCGGTCAGGTAGAGGCCGACCATCCAGATGCCGGAGACGAGGTGGAAATTGACGATGGTCGCGATCCGCATCGGATCGCTCATCTTGGCGACGCTGAAATAGAACCACGCCACCGGCGGCGTCGACACCAAATACAAGATTCCCAGCCCGGCCAACAGCATGCCGGGCGCCTCGGCGACGCGCTTGGTGTAGATCAGATCGGCCAGATAGCGAGTGGCGACGATCACCAATGGCCCCGAAAACACCAGGCTGAAGGCGAAATTGTAGATCAGCGCGATGCGGTAGGTGCCGATCTCGTTGATGGTGGTGAGCTGGCCGCCGATCAGATTGATGCCGCCGACCGCCAGCACGGTGAACATCCACGGCCCGGCCGAGACCAGGGCCGAATGGGCATAGCACTCGATGATGCCGAGCAGATCGTCGCGGCGAGCCAGCTTGCGAAGCGCGAATCCGATGCCGGCCATGTCACGCCGCCATTTCGGCCGCGGTCGGCGCCGGCCGATCCGGCGCCGCCCTCAGCTCGGCATAGATATCGCGATAGATGCGGTCGATGTCGACCTTGTTGTAATAGCGCCGCACGCGCTCGCGGATGGCGTGGCTGCACTTGGCGCGCCAGGCCGGGTCCATCAACAGCCGCGCCAGCGCCTGGGCGGTCGAAGCCGGGTTCGACAACGAGACGATGGCGCCGGCCGGGCCGAGCTGAGGTTCTTCGTCGGACCGGCCGAAGATCATCTCGCGGCAGGCGCCGACATCGGTCGCCACGGTTGGCACGCCGGCGGCGCCGGCTTCGAGGATCACCAACGGTTGGGCCTCGCTGATCGAGGTCAAGGCGATGGCGTCGAGCTTGCCGAGATGATCGGTCAGCGCCACCCGGCCGAGGAAGATCACGGTCTCGCTCAGGCCGAGATGGCTCACCATGCCTTCGCATTCCTTGAAGTATTCCTGGTCCTCGTCGGTCGGCCCCATGACGTAGGCCTTCACGTCGGGAATCTGGTCCTTGAGGATGGCGGCCGCGCGGATGAAGGTCTTGACGTCCTTGATCGGCACCACCCGGCCGATCAGCGCCACCGCCGGCGGCCGCGCCGCGGGATCGGGCTGGACCTTGGAATAGCGCGCATAGTCGATGCCGTTGGGCACGATCGCCAGCCGTTCGGGCGGCGCGCCGTCGCGGCGCTGGAGGTCCTGGTTGCCGCCATAGAGGGTGAAGATGCGCTCGCAGGCCTGATAGCAGGCGCGGCTGTAGCCGATGAAGGTGTCGATCCACAGATCGCGCAAGTCGCGCCGCGGCTTTTCGATCGCCAGTCCGGCGGCCGAGGCATCGGACAACCAATCGGCCATGGCGATCTCGATCCGGCGCTCGTTGGTGTAGATGCCGTGCTCGGTCAAGATGGCGGGACGGCCGGTGATCAGGCGCGCGCGCGCGGCATAGAGACCGGCATAGCCGGTCGACACGGCATGATAGAGGCGGCAGGGAGGCAACGGGCAGATCAGGGTCGCCAACAGCCCGCCGAGCTGCGCCCGCCAGCTCCAGAAATAATCGATGAACGAGGCGCTGGGCATGGCCTTTTCGTACATGTGCGACAGCAGGTTCCAGGCCGCATCGGAATCGAGCAAAATATGGCGACCGATGTCGCCAGGCCGGTAGCTCCCGAGATGCCCGACCAGTTCGGCCAGATCGGCCAGTCCGCCTCCGGCCTGAAGGCGGATCAGCGCCGGTTCGAGATCGCGCAGCAGGTTGCGCCGGCCGGGGACCCGGCTGCGGCCGCGCGGCATGTCCTGCAGGCCGACCACCGTCAAGCCGCAGACGTTCTTGGGGACTTCGTAGCGATGCTGGCGCGGCTTGGCATCCGGCATCAGCGTCAGGAGATGGAAGCTGAGATCGGACTGGGCGCGGATCAAGTCGTGCACCCAGCTCGACACGCCGCCGGCGACGAAGGGGTAGGTGCCTTCCAGCACCAGGCAGACATCGGCCGGTGCAGTGCTCATGCCGTGCGGCCCGCCCACAGCCGCAGCACTTCGCGCATCTCGTGCGGGAACGAGGCATCGGCCTCGGCGCCCTCGAGCCTGTGCGATGCGATCTGCCGCATCTCGGCGAAGCGACCGAGCCGGAACAGGCATTCCAAGTACCAGTCGTGCAGGCGGCGGTCGCGCGCGCCCGCATTGATCGCCGGCTCGATCGCCTCCAGCGCTTCTTTGAATCGGCCGTCGCGCAGCGCGATGCGTCCGACGGCGCTGCGCACGGTGTTGTGTCGGGGATCGAGTTCGAGGCCCGGCGATAATGGGCCAGGGCGCGGTCGCGGTTGGCGGCGGCACGCTCGGGGTCGAGCAGGCCCGAGAAGGCGTAATCGTCGTAGGCCAACGCCAAGGCCAGAAAAGTATCGAACTCCTTGGCCCCTTTCGCGATCTCGCCTTCCAGCCGCATGATGTCCTTTTGGAAGCGGTTTTCGATCTGTGCCGCGGCGGTGGCGGCCTGGACGCGAATCGCCGGTTCGCCGTCCGACAGCGCCATGCGCAGCGCCTCGGCGAAGCGGGGTTTGTAGTGCCGCGCCAACAGCGCGATCACCGCGCGTTTCTGCTCGAGCGTGCCGAGCGAAAGAATGTCCGCGAAAGACGCGACCGAGGCCGGTGTCGCCGCGGTGTCGCGGCCGGCGACGATGGTGTCGTAAAGCTCGCGTGCCGAGCCGAGTTCCTCTTCGGGAAAGAGCGAGGCGTACCACTCCTCGAAGGTGCTGGCGGAACGCCGGAACCAGGCGTGCAGTGCCAGGGTGAACAGCGCCCCGCCGACACCGAAGGGTCCCAATGCCAACGTCGACAAGGCCAGCAAGGTGGTGAAGCGCGAGTCCTCGCCCGCGGCCTGCCGCCAGGCGGCATGCGCCCCCAGGATCAAGCACAGCCCGATATGGGCCAGCGCCACCGGCGCCAGCGTCGTCGGGTCGCGCACCAATGTCACCATCATCACGCTTTCGGCGACGGCGGCAGCGCTACCCAGCATCGCCAGCTCGGCCCAGCGCAACCGGCCGGCGCTGGCCAGAGTCCGGCGCGGTGCCGCCTCGCCCAGCCCGTGGCCGGCGGCGACGACCGCGGCGTTAAGCCCGCTCATCGCGCTTGACCTCGTGCAGCACTTGGACCGAAGCCGTCATCTTCAGGTTCGAAGCCGCCGACGGCAGGTTGCGCTTGAGATCGGCCAGCAGCTTGTCGGCCACGGCGCCGGCGTTGGCGACCGGGGTCGCCGGCAGCATCAGGACGTATTCGTAGCCCTGGCGGCGGAAGTCGAACGCCAGGTCGGTGGTGCGCAGTTGGCGCTGGACCGCATCCGAGATCGCCTGCGATACCTGGCCGAGCGTGTCGGGATCGAGCCGATCGGCATCCTCGATGCGCAGCACCACCAGCGGCACGTCGAAACCGACCCGCGCCGCCAGCGAGCGCATGAACTTGGACTGGCGTTCGAAATAGCCGGCCGACATCAGCTGGCCCGCGCCCGACAGAACGCTGGTCTCCTCGGCCAGCTGGTAGCGCAGCGCGGTGGCGTAGGCGGTGCCGATCCAATCGCACAGCACCCGGAAGTTCTCGATCGCGGCGATGTTGAACTCGCGGAACCCCATGCGCTCGATCTTGAGCATGCCGATCAATTCGCCGGTGTCGGGGTTGACCAGCGGTCCCGCCAGCACGCCTTCGCCCGCCAGCACCCGTTCTTCGTTGGCGCGCGCCGCGCACACCACCTGGCGGCCGGAGACGATGGCCGCGAACAGCGGCGCCGACGCCGCGAAGCGCCGGCCGAACTTGTCCTCTTCGGTCCAGCCTTCGCACAGCATGGCTTCGAGCGCGTCGCGATTGAGCACGAACACCGAGAACGCCTCCGGCGACAAGATTGCGCGCACCAGTCCGGAGACCCCGGCCATGACCTCGCCCGGACCCAATTTCTCGATCCCCTTGGCGGCTTGGTAGGTCGAGATCACGGTGCGCATCTGGCCGGCGACGCGGGCTTCCAGCTGGTCCTTGGCCAGCGCCATCTGGCGATAGGTGGCGGTGATGACCTGGGTCTCGCGGTTGGCTTCGTCTAGATTGACCGCCAATTCCTCTTCGCGACGGGACTGGCGCATGCGCAGTTCGCCGAACACCACCGCCGACAGCAGCCAGCCGGTGGGCTGCCAGCTGATCTCGAACAGATAGGCATAGAGGTCCTGCTCGATGCGCTGCGGCGGCAAGTTGCCGACCAGCAGCACGGCGCTGGAGACCGCGGCCGCGACCAGCCCCTCGTTGGTGCCGTATTGCACCGCCATCAGCATGACGATCAGCCAAAAGGGATGGGGCGTGACCGAGCGGAAGCGCGTGCCTTCGAAGAAGACGAAGTCGAGCGCCAGCACCAGCACGTAGAATCCAGCCATCTCGATCAAGCCGCTGCGGCGCAAACCCAAGAAGCGCACCGGCGCGCGGGTCACCGCGGCCGTCCCGCCTGCCTCGGCCGGAGGCGGTTTCGAGGCTGGAGGCGGCGGCGCGCTCATGCTCAGAACCGCCACACTCCGAACACGCCGGCGGTGCGTTGAATGCCGTCCGAAGTCCGACTGGTGGTGTGGGCGAAACCGGCGCGCAGGCCGATCTCGAATTCCGGGCTCGGTTCGTGCGACCAGGAGAGGTTGAACAGCGGGCCCTTGGCCGAAGTCAGAAAGTCGAGAGCATAGCCGCCGGTCACGGTCAGCCAGCTGTCGCTCGAATGATCCCAGCGCCATGCGACCTCGGTCGAGTGGGTGGCGCGCGAGCGCAAGTCGAGCGGCGCATAGGAAGCGCGCGCGGTATCGAAGCGCTCCTGCCGGCGCGGCACCCATTCGTTGTCGGCGATGTAGCCGAGCGAGATCTCGTGGCCGCCGCCCGAATACATGGTCCGCCGCAGTGCCGCCAGCGCGCGCCAGGAATCGGCCACGTTCTGGTCGTCGCGCACGCCGTAGCGCCGCCGTCCGCCGCCCGCGGTCAGGGACCAGACCTCGGCGAAGCTTTGCTGATGTTGGATTTCGAGCTTGTCGACCGTGCCGCCATCGGCCAGGCCCTGGACGATGTCCCAATAGGGCTCGTGATAGGAGGCGGTAAAGCGAGTCTCCCGTCCCGGCGCGCGTTCGACATGTTCCGCGCCGAGGCCATAGACGTCGCGCGCGCCGAAGGCGCGGATGCGGCTCTGCCCGCCCTCGGTGGTGAAGACGCCGGCGTTGAGCTCGACCTGGACGTTTTCGTCCGAACGCGAGCCGAGCCGGCCGTCGATCCGCCGCAGCGAGCGCGTATGCAAGGTGCGATGCTCGGCCTTGAATCCGATCTCGCGCTCGGCGTCCGGGTAGGCGAAGCCGGCGACTTTGTCGATTGCCTGGCGATCGGCGCCGTGGACCTTCTGATAGCCGAGATCGGCCTTGACCTGGGTCTGGCGATCGCGGGCCAGCCGGCGGCGGGCCGCGGCCAGCTCGGGATTGGCGGGATCGGCCTTGATCGCGGTGTCGAGATCGGCCAAAGCGGCCGCGTACCGACCGCTTTGCTCGTTGAGGCCGGCGCGCTGCGCCAGCACGTCGGCTTCGGGCGGGCGGCCGACGATCAGGCCGTCGAGCACGATGCGGGCTTCGCCCGGCTGACCGCTTTCGGCCAGCATGCGGGCACGAAGCTGATCGAGCCGGCGCCGGGCGGCGTCGTCGCCAGTGGCCTGGGCGCCGGCCGGAAGCAAGGCGACCGATACGGCAATCCGGTTCAGGCGTTGATCGACCGCGAACCGCGCCGGGCCCGCGGCCCGAATCAACACCGTGTCATAGCCCGTGCCTATGGCTTCCAAGACCGGCGGCAAGGCGCGCTGCAGCGCGGCGAAGGCGGTTCCGTCAACCGCGCCGCGATAGGTGATCAGGATTTCGCGGCTGTTCAATTCGGCCCAGCGCGTCACCTCGATCGGCGATTCGATCGCCAAGTCGAGCCGACTCGGCTCCGAGCGCTCGACCGTCGCCCGCCACGCGGTTTGCGCCAGGGCGGCGCCGACCGTCATCCCCAAGCCCAGCCCGACCCAAAACCGCCATCTCATGCGAATCGTACCCCACCGTCCCGGACATTAAGCCGTGCTTTCAAGTCATTGACCAGTCAGCATTTGACGAGCTTCGGCGGTGCGGCCGGCATCGAGCAGTGCGGCGACGTAATCGGCCCGCAGCGAGGCATCGCGCGGCCGCTCCTCGACCAGATCCTTGAACGCCGCCAAGGCCTCTTCGCGACGGCCGAGCCGCTGCAGCGTCTGGGCTTCGGTCAGGCGCATGGGATAGGTCTGGACCGGTTCGGCGCGCACCAGTTCGAGCGCGCGCTGGAAATGCGGCCGCGCCGCCGCGATGCGCTTTTCGGCCGCCAGCACCTCGGCATAGATGAAGTTCGACTGATAGTCGCCGGGCGCGCGCGCCAAGAGCCGGGCCAAGGCATCGCGCGCCTCGTTGCGGCGATTGAGATAGAAGGCGATCCGGCCGGCTTGGGCCAAGGCCGGCGCATCGTCGGGCTGCTTCGCCAGCAGAGCCTGCAGTGCCCCGAGCGCCGGCCGCAACTGGCTTTCCTGTTCGCCGAGCCTGGCCAATTGGCGCAGTTCCTCGACCCCGGCGCCGGCGGCGATGCGGCCCTCGATCGCCGCCGCCAAGCGCCTGCCATCGCGCAAGCGCACCAGGGCTTCGATATAGGCCGGCCGGCCGGCATCGTCGGGCTGGCGTTCGTAGAACGCGATGACGCGGGCATAGGCGTTGACGTCGAGCAGTTTACGCAGCCACGCCAAGCGCGCCTCGCCGCTGGCGCCTTGGGCGCGGGCCTCGATCCAGTCGATCTGTGCCGCGGTCGGGCGCGGACCCCAGAGATAGAGCAACTGGCCGACATCGTTGCTGTCGGGCGCAGCCGAGGCGGCGAGCGCGCGGAACGCCGGCTCTGCCAAGTCGCGGCGGTCGAGTTCGAGCAGTTGGAAGGCAAGTTGACGCCGGATCTCCGGCGTCTGGCGCGCATCGAGAGCGCGGCCGCCAAGGAATGTCGCCAATTCTTCCTTGCGGCCGAGCTTGATCAAGGCATCGACATAGGCAAACAGCCAAGGGTCGGGATCGCTCTCGGCGGCGCGGCGCAAGT